>JAJSLM010000001.1:0-300000 GCA_026127925.1 Thermoplasmatales archaeon | reverse complement strand
CATGTGAAACACCTCGGAATAATTTTTTGAAACAGGGTCTGTGATTATAATCTGAGTGGAATATGCCGATCTGTTTCCTTGGATCAGCGTAGCATTCACGGATACTGTATTTAAGCCCTTGGAGGAAAAGAACGCAGAAAAATTTAGCATCGAATTCGTTCCAGAGACAAAACTGCTTTGACGCAAGTGAAATGATATTTCAGGAACATCTGCAGTTAATTCTACATCTAGCACACTATCATTGAAGCTTGGGAAAGGTGGAAGGAATAGCGAAGTGCTTGAATTCATAAATCCTATCTCGTAATTTCCAGTATAGATAAAGTTCGGAGTCCCGTTCCCATATCCATAAAGAAGACTCGCCTGGTTATCATTCAGCACATTGAATGTATTCATAATGGAATCAATCTTTGAATTGACTTTATCGGTGACATTTTTGAGGTGATTAGATTCCTCTTTAATCATCGGATCGAAATTCATTATTGAAAGTCCATGATATGCGCCATTTACCAACACGATCCTTGATAAATAGATATTGGAGTGTACATTGCAAAATGGTGAACTGGAATAGTATGTCTCTCCGGAGATAAGGGAACTCACGATGTATACGCTGCTTCTGTTAGCAATTATTCTATTTTTCTCTGGATTTATTATGTTCTTTACTGTGAACAGGGGCTTATCGTTTATGCCCAACAAAGAATAGACGGAGAATAAAGTAGAATTTGTGAGGACATAATTAAACATGGACACGGGATACAGACTAACCGTATCATTGGAAATTAGGGTAAGCGAGAGATTTCTGATCTCCACTGGGCTATAGAAATTGTTCAGTAGTTTGATTTGAAAATTTGTTTTATTTTGAAACCACGTGGATAAATGAGGGAGAGAGAAGAAGAAAGTCGACTGATTCCTCTGTACGTCCTCGCCATTTTTCCACGGAAGACCTATTTTTTCCACAGTTTTGTTTCCTGAATTTACTATCAGCGAGTCGTTGTCTTCGCCCCTTACGCCTGAATAATTAAATGAAACCTTTGCCGAAACGACGTAGGAATCACGATAAATTACATTTGTTTCATTAATTGGAATTGTTGAATTCTGGGAGAAGTTCAAAATCTCTGAGTTCCAGATAGCAACTGGAAAATATCTGTTACTCGAGCAATTCAACAATCCGCCAATGCTGCTGTTTATCAAGTTAATCGATGAAGAATTACTTACGAGTCGCATAGTTCTTTCGAAAGGATCGCTTTTACTGAGGTTTGCTGGAAATATACTGGAATTGATGACTGTTAAAGTGGAATGATTCAGATAAAATCCACCAGGAGAAATAATTTTACTATCTCTCATTATAATAGCGGAATTGGGTAAACCGTGAATAAGCACCTGTCTGACCGCGGAAGAATATTTTGTTGAAACTTCCAGAGTTGAGTTATCCAATACCAGAGTTCCTCTGACACCAATATCAATCGTTTTTAAGGTCAAATTTTCGGCTATTACTGTGGTGTTTTCAAATACCATTTCTTTACCGCTAGGTATTAGAATATTACCGGTCAAGTACGTTGAATTGTAAACTTTATAACTCAGAGATTCTCTGTTTCTTGCGCTGCTGTGAAATTCGTCTGCCGTCACAGTAACATGGTGACTTACTGGAGAAATACCGGAAAACGATATAATTATGATAAGGATTAATTGTAATATAACCAGAATACTCTTTTTACCGTTTACGGCCATTACCCGCAAATCACAACCATTTTTATAACACTTGTCTTCACCAGGATAACTCAATATACTCACTGAATGGTCGATAGACGAGCATTGAAACGTTGAAAAAGGACAGTGACCTATGCTACAAACAGTTTTGATGCCGACGATTTTAGATCATTAAAGAGCTTACTCTTACTCTTTAAATAGGCAAGATGAACCTGATCAAGTTCAAGTGTAGCCTCAACGGGAAGTTCTGAAATTTTAAGATATTCCCTGAGAACCATGGATTCAAGTATACCTTCGAACAAAATGAGAAAATTATTCTTAGAATAACGCGTTGGTTTGGTTGCCGCAAATTTAGACATAATATAAGCAATCAAGCTACCTCGCGTATAATCCCTTGATAATATTCGTTCAAGTTTCCTTAACTCCTTGATATCTGAAATTGAATAATTACACGAGATTATTAAGTCTCTAAGCAGGCCGAGATGATAATTTGACCACGAATAATCTCCATCATGGAACCGAATGCTCAAAACTTCATTTTTTTCCATGTCACTAAGTTTCATCAAGGACGTAGGAAAGGCGAAAACGCCATAGTTAACCGTCAGCCTAGAAAAGAGGTCAATGTCTTCACCGTTAGTCAGGTCTCTCCATCCACCGACCTGATCAATAAACTCACGATTCAACAAGGAAAGTTCAGAATAAAATAGCCGCTTGATTCTCATTTTCAGAAAACCATGGATTAAGTCCGCATACTCAATCGGATAAGATATATTCGTGCAGAACGGGACAATATATTTTCCCTCGGAATTTTTGTATGCGATTTTCTTTCCACTACCAAAATTTCCCTTCCGCCCTTCCACAATTTGTAAATCTGGAATAGAATATGAATACTCCCTCCTTATCTCTTTCGCCACAGGTGACCCTGAAATATTAGCCAGAATAATCTCGTAGTCATTGCCAAGTTCTTTTGCTATTTCGTTTATGCTTTTAATGCTCGCTGACAACCTCGAATCAAATTTATGCGTCGCACCTATGAAGCTTATCTTGGAATTATACTCACGTGTCTCGAGGAATTCACGATTTCCTAGTTCAAGGTGCTCCATGTTCTCTATATTTTATGTAATTCGAACACATTAAGGTTACGATTCTCTTAAAATCATTAGATTTCATCCTTGGACTGATGCCAATGTGCTCATCAACCAGCCCTGTGAACATTTAATTATGACAGTGTAAGAGATACACCGACCTTATCAGTTTTTACCGTTTTCCAGTCCGTATTCATAACTCTTAGGCCTTTCTTTTTCTGGATGTAATTAAAAGCTGAAAGCGCAGCAGTCGCTCCCTGACCTGCCGAAATCACTGCTTGTTTATAGGGTATATCGGTGATGTCTCCGCAGGCAAAAATGCCTTCTGAGCTTGTGTTTCCTAACTTATCCGTAATGATTTCCTTACTGGAATTTAATTTCACAAGATCTTTTACAAAGTCACTTTTGGCTATGTAGCCCATTTCGACAAATAATCCATCTATCTTCAGCTCAAACTCAGAGGGGGGACTGCTACTGCGATTCAAAACTTTAACACTTTTTACTAATTTGTCACCATTTATTTCTTTAACGATCGAATTCAAGTAGAATTTGTTCTTTTCGCTGGAAATTAATTGCTTATAGTTCTCGTCGTCCTTGTCCACTCGCGATCCGGTGTATATGATATGCAACTTTGACGCTGCGGATGAAAGATAAACTGCTTCTTGCAATACATGATCCCCGATACCTACAACAGCGATTTCCTTTCCTTTATAAAGTGGGCCATCACAGACTGCACAGTAAGAAACCCCATGCCCTGCAAGGCGATCTTCGCCGGGAACATTCAAATTCCTTGGGGTCTTGCCGAATGCAAGAACCAAAGCCGTAGATCTGAATTTCGATTCATTCGTCGAAACCAAGAAAACACCATCACTCTCGCGGGACACAGAAACGACCTCATCATATACGAACTCGGTGCCGTATTTCGATGCCTGTTGATGGAACTTATTCATTAGGTCGAAACCAGAAATGTAATCGAAACCAGGATAATTTTCAATCTCATTTGTTAGCAGAGCCTGCCCACCTATATCTTTTGATATTACAAGAGTCTTCAGATTTTGCCTAGACAGATAAAGTGCTGCAGAAAGACCCGCGGAGGCCGCACCAATAACTATTACGTCATAGCTATCCATGGAATATCAGTTCTTTACAGGTATTTCCTCAATTTTGCTTCCAGAACGCCTCTAGGAACTGCACCTATCTGTGAATCCACCAGTCTGCCTTTCTTGAAAAACATTATAGTCGGTATACTTCTAATCATGAACTGATTAGACACCAGTGGATTCTCGTCCACATTCAGTTTTCCAAAAGCTGCTTTACCAGAATAGTCTCTAGCGAGTTCCTCGACAATTGGTGAAACGAACCTGCACGGTTGGCACCATTCAGCCCAGAAGTCTACTACTACCACATCGTTTTTGGAAATTTCGCTTGCAAAAGTCTGATCCGTTAGGACCTTTGGTTTACCATTATTTTGAACTGTTTGCTTATTATTTTGTTTTTCCATTATTTCCTTCATCATCTTCTGCCTTATCATATCTATGTTATCGTCCATGTGACAATCACCTCATTTACTTAAATAGGACAAAAAACTTATTAATGCATGGGATATTTATTTTACGATATTTCTCATATCATAAAATTCCTGTTCCAATTTAACGTTTATAGAAAACTTATCATTGCACCTGTTGACCATGCCTGGGGATAACAAGGGGCGATTCTGAGATTATCATAAATTAATGTGCCGTCCCGAGTAACACTGAAGTATTCTGGCATTTTGCCCATTTTTATGTACGCTGCAATGATGCGCTCTCTTATTTCCCTGTATTCTTTTAGGTAACCTCTTCTTTTCAATCCCATAGCAATAATCCAGTTGTCTTGAGGCCATATTGCCCCTCTCTGATACGCTTTGGCGTCAAATCTTGGGTCTTTACTCGACAAAGAACGCACCCCAAATTCTGTAATCATGTCATCTTCGAATATTCGTTGAATTATGTCTTTTTCTCGCTTTCGGCTAAGCATGCCACTGAACAACAGATGTGCAGGATCACTTGTAACTGCGGTCTCCGCGACCCCGTCTCCATCACAGGCAAGTGCGTAATAAGATGTTTCATCTATCCAGAAATAGTTATCTAGGTTTTCCCTAAGATCTCGTATACGCCTTTCCGTATTCTCAATAGTTTCAGTTAAGTCTAAACTAGATCTGTAAATGCCTTCACGCATAATTTCTTTCATTTTAACAAGAGCATAGTAGGCGTATCCTTGCACACCAACTGGGCTAACGGGTGATTTAAGGCGATCCATGATATCCCCTATTCCGTCCCTCCATGATTGTGACTGCAATCCTCCTCCAATTACGGCCTTTTCGTATCCTAGAAAATAATTTCCGAATCCA
Source organism: Thermoplasmatales archaeon (assembly GCA_026127925.1). Taxonomy (NCBI): domain Archaea; kingdom Methanobacteriati; phylum Thermoplasmatota; class Thermoplasmata; order Thermoplasmatales; species Thermoplasmatales archaeon. The sequence goes on along the minus strand of JAJSLM010000001.1, from coordinate 294,822 downwards.
TAATTTAATAAAAAAGATAATGCGTTATCGACCGATGTAGTTAACTGTTTGGAAAACCTCATCTTCTTTCGCTGCCTAGCTTCAGAAAATAGAATAATAAAGAGTGGAGTGCTGTCCACGGAGAAGAAACTCGGGCCTCTTTTCAGCCACGGGATAACTTTCTTTCTTTCCTCATATACCAGTGGATCATCGTAATATTCGTGAAGGATTTTTCCAGGATACTCTCCAGTCTCCGCAACAACTTTCTTGCCCTGTAAAGAGGCGAGTGCATTCAGTGTCTTAATTGCTATTCCAGGATCATAGTCAAGTAATTCCCAGGATGAAATAATAGAATCACGCCCAAATAATGCTCTGAACTTAGGTAAACCAGCATAGAGATAACCTTCTCTGCTTTTTAGCTCGGATATCTCTTTGCTTAATCCCTCATTGATATTCTTTTTCATAACGAATATACATATAACTCTCCTCAATAATAATGTTCTATCGGCGTACATGACACTTTACCTAATTTTGCGCATTGATCTTACGGAATCGAACTCATAGCCTTATTTACCCGATAAATATCTATGACTATGACAATCAACGGTTTCTCTACAGATCCCTTAGAACTGATAGGCAATACCCCATTACTAAAGATGCGAAGAATGCCAAACGTGGGTGGAGCGGATGTTTTTGTTAAGCTTGAGTACTTCAATTTGGGTGGTTCTATCAAGGATAGGGCGGCAAAGTACATAATCGAATATGCAGAGTCTGCAGGTATACTAAGTCCAGAAACCGAAATACTCGAAGCTACTTCTGGAAATACGGGAATAGCCATTGCTATGCTTTCTGCTGCGAAGAATTATAAATGTACTATAATAATGCCTGAATCAGCCAGTGCAGAAAGAAGGAAAATAATAAGCGCCTATGGAGCAAAATTAATACTCACGCCCGGAAGGCTGGGAACTGCAGGTGCCATAGAACTAAAGAGGAAACTCGTGTTGGAAAATCCTGGGAGATATCTAGATCTTGATCAATTCAGTAATCCCGCGAATGTTTACGCGCATTATTCAGGTACCGCTGTAGAGATACTTAAGCAACTAGGCGGAGTACCACAGGCCGTTGTAATTCCAGTAGGAACCGGTGGCACAAGCATGGGAATTTCTTTGAGGATGAAAGAAGTCGATAGCAGAGTAAAGATTATCGGGGTAGCCCCTGCAGTTGGAGTGAAGATTGACGGGATTAGGAATCCAAAAGACGAAAACCCATCGAAACTTATCAGGATGGATGCTTTCGACGAATTCATAGAAATAGACGAGGAAATGAAGCAAAGAATGTTAAAGACCCTGAGAAATGCGGCAAGAATAGAAGGCATTTTTCTTGGCCCCAGCTCCGGGTGTGCACTTCACGTTGCACTGGAAGAAGCAAAGGGTATGAAACCTGGAAAGAAAGTAGTTGCAATAGCGCCCGACAGTGGAATGAAATATCTGTCAACAGATAGTTTTCCTGATTTGAGCACTAGTTCCGTGAACATCAGTTAACGCACTTCCGCTTTAACTGGTAAAATTCTGGAGGCGTTATGTTTTTATTTTAACTGAAGTTTACCACAAGTGTCATATCTCAGTGCCGATGTCGTTATAGTTGGCGCAGGAATAGTAGGACTATCTTCAGCGTACTACATAAAGAAAAATCATCCAGAAAAGGACGTACTGGTTGTTGACGGAGCACACACATTCGGACAAGGAAATACAGGAAAAAGCGCTGCTGGATTTAGAGACCTTTTTACATCTGACATAAACTTTAAACTTTCCAATTCGTCAATAAAGTTCTACTCAGATACTCAAAACAAAGGGATCGACATTGGAATGAAATTTGTTGGATATATGTTTCTTCTTAACCAGGATAATTCAAACATAAAATACCTAAAAGATCTGTCTGAAAAGACACCTGTAAGGGAACTTCACTTAAAGGATCTAGAAAAGTATGAATTTTTACGCACAAAACTACCATCCGAGGTTAAGTCCCTGCTTAATCTTGACGATATTGATATCGCATTAGTAGGCGAAAATTGTGGTATTATTGAGCCGGAACTTGTTGCTGAACACTACTACAATCTTGCGGTAAATGAGGGTGTTAAGTTCAAATTTGATTCCAAAGTAAAGCCATTGAGACTTGACGCGAGAGATAAACTTGACTTTCCTGGGGAACCGTTTATCTGGCAGGAATTTACACTTAAGTCTATAGAAACAGAAGCTGACCAGATTAGATTCGACAACCTCATTCTGGCATCTGATGTCTGGACAACAGAGCTTCTTGAACCTACAGGTATAGATTCTCACGTCAGGCCAAAAAAGAGACAGATATTTCAGCTTAGCGGAAGCCCTGTAGAAAAAATTTTAAGCTCATGGAAGGAGAACCTGGAAAACGTGTTTCCTTTCACGATACTACCCGCTCATGGAGTCTACATAAGGCCCGCTCCAAAGTACCATTCGCTGTGGATAGGATGTGCCGACGACTACAACAGGAGTTTCTCTCTTGAAGACGATCCACAAGCTGAAGACGATTTCTACACATATAACATAGCTCAGATCCTTGGTTCATATTTTCCTTCGCTTGGAGATGCAAAAATTACAGGGAAATGGGCGGGATATTATTCCTATAATACTATAGACATGACACCTTACATATTCAGGGAACTAAATATTATAGTTGCCACAGGCACAAGTGGAAGCGGAATCATGAAAGCCGACAGTATAGGGCGGGTTGTTGAAGCTCTCTTCTCTAACAAGGATGAAACTGAATTATACAACGGTGCAGTAATCAAAACATCTTCACTGGGAATACGAAACAGATCTGTGCAACATGAAAATTTAGTTCTCTAGACAAGAATGCTATCATCTGACTTTAAGCATCTTGCAACGATTTCTCTTCCGTTGCTCAGTTTAACAAACAACGAGATGTAATCGACCGCGGATAATGTCATTCTGGCCAGTTCAGCTATATCAAGAAAGTCGTTTATTGAGATCTTCACGACAAAGACATTGATCTTTTCACCCATTATACGTGTTACACGCTTAATGCCATCTTCTAGATCTAATACGATACCATAATCCCGTATTACGCCACGTTCAATTTTTCTAACATTATTTTCCAACCCAGATGGAACGACCATCCAGACATTTCCATAAAACATGTCGAGACTGGTTGAATTCTCGCCAGGTATTCCCGAGTACTGATTTGAGAAGGTTTTATGGTGGCAGCTTTCACACAGAGTTATCAGGTTTCTGAACGTATTTTTTCCTCCGTCTTTTCTCGGGATTATGTGGTGAACCTCAACTGAGAAATGTACTTTGTCGTAGTTCCTCGAAGAATCAACCGGACTCAAAGAGTTCGCGCCGCATATTCTGCACGAGTAATCGTCTCTTACTAAAACAGCCTGGGAGATAATATTCCATGATATACCCTCTCCTGACATGTCGCCCTTGGGATCAAAATCCGTAACATCTGCTAGACCGAACTTTTGAGAAACATAACGTAATGTGGAAAGAGGAAGTTCGGGAATATCCTTATACACGGTCATCTTGAAAAATTGTGCTTTATCCACACTTTAAAATATTCATGCATGGGTATTGAACTTATCGAATGCTCTTAGTTGTTCTGAAGAAGAGCCAGGATCACCAGGGCTTTCTCCCCATATAAATTCTGCTTTCTGCTTCTCTATAAACTCCTGGATCAGTCCCTTATCCAAGCTCATGAGGACAAGGCTTGGGCCAGTGTCAGCAGTTATGTATATGCCTTCATTCTTTTTCTGAAATTCCATGAAGCTTAGCAAAATTTTCAACGATTGTGGTGAATGGATGAACACACCCTGGGAAAGCAGAACAGAATGCATTCTGTACATTTCCTGTTGAGCAATATGAAGGAGATTATCGATAGCATATCCACTGCGAATAATGTCTTCTATCTCACCGGCCTTCATCGCCATCCATCCTGAGTAAAACGATGACAAGATTGCCGTTTCATGCGCATTCGCGGTCTGAATCACTGATGGAAATGGGTAACAACCAAAATGTATTTTGCCAACATCAATCGGGAGCCTCGACCCATAGCTTGTTTCTTCCCGAATATATGGATATGACATCCAAATTGAAATGCCTCCAGAAACAGAACGTGTTCCAGAACCAGAAACCAATCTGGCCAACCTAGAGATCATTGACGTCTCTTTTAGTGCATCATCACCGAAGACATTAGAAACTAACGATCTCGCAGTTGCAGCAGCAATAGCTGCGGATTCACCAAGACCCTTAGCGGATCTGTACTTTCTCTTACGATCTATTCTGAACTGAAAGGATCCTTTTATATCGTAAACGTTTTTGAAAAATTCAAGCGCCCGTCTTGCTCTCTCTGTATACACGGGTTTCTCCTCACCATCGAGTATTACACGGTCTTTGCCAGTCTCTTTAAAGAATACACATTCTGAAAGGGCAACGCTAAAATCTGTCAGCAAGGAAATGGATGGAAAGTTTGCAATGTTTATTGATTTGTCAAAGTAACCAAGAAACTTTTCAATACCAGTAATGGGGTAACCGATACCGTAAGACTTTTGTCTGTCCTCGATGAACGGTTCATGGCTATGAAATCCTTTGATTATACCATTTTCGACAAGTTCGGATTCGATCCTTTTAAATGACGATTCATCAGACATGTCTTATTTCCACCTAAGGGGGGTTATGATCCCATTCGAATTTATATTAGATTTATAATTTATTAATGCTCATTTGTTTAATTAATGTTGTCATTTAAATCGTTAATCGCGTGGTTCACTCTTTGCCACGTATATACTGCGAAATTTTCATCCTTGATGCATAATAATCTGTAGTATCAAAAACAGGAACATTGAAGGCCTTGCATTCCTTCATTGACGTGTCCATAAGAATCCTGTATCTTGGCAACTGATCAGCGAGGCGATTTCCTGGAGATTCTGAGTGGGTGTACTTTGTCCTTTCAAGTAGCTTCTTCGCATTTTCTTCCACGTTTTCGACATAAAGGTACAGCATGATAAGCTTGTCTTTTATGTCAGGGTCTATGAGTGACGGGAGAAAATAAAGAGATTCAAGAATAACACTCTCGCCGTTGCTTATTGCGCGTTTGAAGATCGAATTAAAGCCCTTGTTTATGAGCTTCGCCTGCTCTATGAATCCTTTCTCTATGTTTTCCCTGCTATCAGTTCCGAATTGCTTCCAAGCATCATAAACGCTGTTCTGAATTACACTATCGTCTGGGAAAAATGGTCTCATGAACTCCCTTAGGTAATCGCCAGAAAGTACTATATCAATGTTAAGCGCCTTCGCGAGATAACCGGAAATACTGGTTTTGCCCACGCCCGGTATGCCACCTATAAATATCACATGTTTCGAATTTTTCAATCAACCACCTCTGGCCATAGTTTCATCAGATCCCTAGAGTCTATTACTTCGTTATATTGCGAGATAATATCCAATGCCTCATAGTACACCCTCTCTGAATATGTAGACGTAGCATCTGAAATTACAAACGGGATATAACCATGATCCAATGCCGAGGCAGAGCTACGTAAAACATCAACTTCTGTGAAAAACCCAGTGATGAAGAGAATCTTCTTGCCACTTGCTCTGATAGACTTTGTAGCTTCTTCGTTCATAAATACATCAGGGGATTCAATCCTCATTGGACTTACATTTAGAATATAATTTGCAAATTGGTCCTCAAACTTCTTATCAAGTTTTGAGGGTGGCGCTATTCTTTCTTTGCGCCGATTTTCTTTTAATTTATAATAATTATACAACTTGTCATCTTTGATAGCTGTTTCATCAGTGTTAAGGAACAATTCGGGAATTTGAAACTTATCGCAAGCATGTTTCAGAAAATCTAGAGCGGTTATTACTTCAAATTTACTAAAAACCTTACTAAATGTTTCCAGTTTATGATTCAAGTGAAGTACTAGTATTTTCTTTTCATTAATAATATCTGTGAATGCAGACGACAGATCCATTATTGTGAAACACCTAGATATTTGTGAATGTTACGGAAGTCACATTAACTTGTCAGATGATAACAGTATCGGGAAAATTCGAAAGATTCCTCGATTGAACAGAGAATATAGAGAGAAATTGTATGTATCGTTCATTCAGATATTATTGTTCCATCCATCCAGCTAGTTACCCCCATTGGAGGCCCCATGGGATTTCCGTGACCACCACATTCAGCTTCACATTGCCATGTAAAGACGCCGGAAGGAAGTATGAATTTGGCATTGGTAATGTGCATAGGTACTACTGGTAAATTAACAACAACCGAAGAACCTTTCATTATTGTGAAGCTATGACCCAGCGCATTGACATGGGATGCCACAACTGTGGCATTTCCAGTAAGGTTACGAAGTATCATTTTTCCATTTATTGTTCCTGTAACGTTCAAAAATTGTGACATGATTGGATTATAACCTTTTCCTTTGTCAACGATTGTCAGATTTATGACCGTATAGTCTGGGATGTTTATCGTGGCAGACGAGGTAAGTTTGCCGTTGACAACAACAAAATAAGACGGTTGATATCCCAAAGTAGAATTATAGTACCGATCTGTGACTTCGAGTTCGATATTAACAGGCCCTTTTGGACCGGCTAACACATTAGGATGCATCTCTATAAGGCTAACACCTACACCAAATACGATCACCATACAAGCGATTATCGCGAAAACTGTCCTGTCGCTAAATTCCATAATTCCATTAATAATCTATGGTATAGAAAAACATCAACTAATATGTTAGGCGCCTTTGATGCCCTCCCGCACGCATATGAACCATTGTATGTTCATTTCCCATTTACCTTATTCTTTAGTGAACTCCCTATATGTGTATTTAAAGTTAAATGAATCACATGCTGCACCGTATGTATGTTATCCACCGTCAATAATGGTTCAATGAAAGATGCGCTTCATGGCTTAATTCAGTTCTCTTCTACCATTAAAATTTAAGGCCAGATATTTTTTTCTTTTATTTTCTAAAAATGAGTGTATCTCACATATCTTGGACACATAATTTTTATTTTCAGATTTCTTGAGTTTCTTTTCCGTCAACTAATAGTTTTACCGGTGAAAATGCCCTAATATGGATTTCCACCTGATGCTTCTCTAATTCCCCAACATCTAGATGAAACTCTCTCGACGGTACAAAGTTTGATGCATCAATCACCATTTTGCCATCGACTTCTATTCGAATATACTTAAGAAAGGGATTCGCGTTAACAGCTATTATGTGTTTTTCATTCTCTCCCACTTCAAACTTGCCTTTTACCATATATTTGCAGGTAAAGGATATATTCTGAGGCTATCTATTTTGTTACAGAGACGGAAAAAAATCGGACGAAGGAGGTACTTCGATTGAGAATTTTCACCACTAATGCCGGCTTAATTGCCTCAAGAATGTAAAATAAAGATGAAGTCGATTCGTCCTTTTGCGAATTTTGAATACTTTTAATATACCTTCCGTTAATGCAGGATACTATTGCGGAGGTTGTCGAGCTAGGTTAAAGGCGATGGATTTAGGGTCCATTCCCGTAGGGGTTCGCCGGTTCGAATCCGGCCCTCCGCACTAATAATTTTTTATTTGAACATAAAATTCATCTGTTGAACCTAAAGAGAGCCATGAACTGTTTACTGGGATCTCTGATTTTCGAGTATGATTTTACGATCAACGGTGAGAGATTCCAGGTTATCATGGCAATTGTACACACCATGAGCACCAGCATTGCAAGCTCAGATGAAATCATCCCCGTGTAATAGCTGGCCATGAAAAGACCAACTACAGAGTATCTCTGGATGGCTTCAAAATTGAAATCCGAATACACCGAACCAAAATACTGCGCCCTATAGTCTTCTCTTATCATTCTCATCAGGAAGGTCCATGCGACAAGGAAAACGATGAAGAAACCGAGAGCAAAAGTAATTGTTTCGCGTTCTATGACGAAAGGAATCATGGATATCATGACCAGCACAATAACGTCTAATATTGGAAAGAACGTGTCTTTTGGAGGGAATCGTAGACGATCCATTACATATTGCCACCAGAACCATATCACAATTATATTGGTCATTATAAACATAATAACCTTGATCATACCAAGCCCGTTGAGATATTCTGCATTGAAAGCGAGTGCTATGGCAACAATCATCGTAGACAATTCTATAATCAAAATATTTGTTATTTGAGACCCTTTTGGCATGATCTTCATATTTTCTCTTCCCATTGATAGGAAATAAATAATGTCAGACAAGAATATAAACTTTGTCTGTCATACGTTGTACAGATTTTAAAAAGAAGATGGGTAAGAAGGAATTATAAATAAGATAGAAACACCACCGGCAGACAAAAAATTATAGTGGCGTTTTGAAACGTACTCCGGATTTTATTAAAGATTTAGAACTTTCGTATCCTGCATCCGCATGTCTGATCACGCCTATACCGCTGTCACCATTCAGGACGCGTGAAATCCTCTCTCTGGCGTCATCAGTTCCGTCCGCTACTATTACAAATCCCGCATGTATAGAATTGCCTATGCCGGTACCGCCACCATGATGAACGGAGACCCATGTAGCTCCGGAGACAGCATTCAACAGCGCATTCAAGATTGGCCAATCTGCGATAGCATCGCTTCCATCCTTCATGGCTTCCGTCTCTCTATATGGAGATGCGACGGACCCTGTGTCGTGATGATCCCGGCCTAGAGCAATAGGTGCGCTTAGGATCTTTCTTTTTACCAGATCGTTTATAAGCAATCCTATCTTTTCTCTGAGTGGGTATCCAGCGTAGCAAATCCTTGCCGGAAGTCCTTGAAATTTAACACGTTCCCTTGCGAGCTTAATCCACTCTACTAGATGCTCTTCTTCTGGAAACGTGTCTATTATAGCCTGGTCAATTTTGTAGATATCATCTGGATCTCCGGAGAGGGCTACCCACCGGAAAGGGCCTGAACCAACAGAAAAGATATCGCGGATATAAGCAGGAACATATCCCTGAATCTCAAATGCCCGATCTAGCCCCGCTTCTTTGGCTCTAGTCCTTATGTCATTTCCATAATCGAAGACTATGGAACCTTTACTCTTAAGTCCGAGAACGGCAGTGACTTCCTTCACTATCGAATTGTAGACTGCCTTAATATAAGCTGTCTTATCACGATTCCTAAACTCTGATGCCGAATCGACTGTATATCCTTCTGGTATGTAACCCAAGTTCAGGTCATGTGCGGCAGTCTGATCCGTGATGACATCAGGAACAATTCCTCTACTAAGTATCTCAGTATACACAGTAGCAGCGTTTCCCAGTAGACCTATGGAAAGAGGTTTCCCTTTCTGAAGAGCCTGATCCTTGAGCTTTAGCGCCTCATCCAGACTGTCTGTCCATGTGTCAAGATATTTTCCTTTGAGCCTGCGATCGATTTTTGTTTTATCTATTTCAACTATTATCCCTACTCCATTGTTCATAGTTATGGCAAGAGGTTGTGCTCCTCCCATTTCTCCTAAGCCAGAAGAAAGGATCCATTTTCCTTTTAAATCCTTAGCACTGAACTCCTTTTTAGCCAGCGCATGCAGAGTTTCATAAGTGCCCTGGAGAACACCCTGGGTTCCAATGTATATCCAGCTCCCGGCAGTCATCTGGCCGAACATAGTTAATCCTCTCTTTTCAAGATCCCAAAATATGTCATCCGTAGCCCAGTGAGGAACAATTTGTGCATTGACTATAAGGACCCGTGGTGCTTGGGTTGAAGTTTTGAAAGCACCAACAGGTTTTCCAGATTGTATTAATAATGTTTCATCACCGTACAGTTCCCTAAGCATTGAAACGATCTCATGAAAAGCTTCCCAGTTTCTTGCAGCTTTTCCCTTACCTCCATAAACGATTAAATTCTCTGGGTCTTTAGCAACTTCCGGATCAAGGTTATTCATTAAAAGCCTTAATGCAGCCTCTTGACCCCATCCCTTAGTATTTAAGACGTTACCGCGAGGAGCCCTAATTGCATCATGCTTTTCTATGGATAGATCATTCTCTTTTTGCATAAGAATCGTTAGTTTATTTCTTTCTTAAAGATATTTTTTTCCTCATAGTTTATGGCGTTTTACTGAAAACCTGGCAGAGTAAAAACGGTCTCATTTACCATTGATTTTAAGTTCGGAACCTTCCCTTACGATTGTCATCTTGCGTGTTTCGCCTAAAGAGACTATGTCGACGGGAATCTTCAGGTAATCAACTATAAATTCTATGTATTCCTTCATTTTCTCTGGCAAACCGTTAAATCCATTTTCGACCACTTTGCCATAATTGGGTTGGCCCCATGATTCAAATTCCTGCAATTCGAGATCGATGCCTTCCACCTCTTCAAGGTTCCTAGGGATATAATCTATACTCTTGCCGTTTTTCCTGTAACCAGTGCAGACTTTTACCTTATCCATCTTACCTAATGTGTCAATCTTGGTTATGGCCAAGGCGTCAACATCATTCATTCTTGCTGCGTATTTCAATAATGGAAGATCGAGCCAACCAACCCGACGGGGTCTTCCAGTTGTGGTACCGTATTCGTGACCCAAATCACGGAGGCGATCCGCCTCTTTTCCATTAATCTCACTTGGAAAAGGACCAGCACCAACCTTTGATGTATAGGCCTTTACAACGCCAAGAACGAAATCAACCTTCCTGAAAGAGAAACCTGATCCCGTTGACAGCGCCCCTGATAGTGCGTTGGATGATGTAACAAATGGGTACATACCGAAATCTATGTCGAGCATAGTTCCTTGCGCACCCTCGAAAAGTATGTTTTTTCCCTTAGAGTATTTTTCATAAATTATATTCTCAGTGTAATCAAGGAATTGCTTCACGTACTTGCCAACCTCCAAAAGGTTTGCTGAAAGTGCTTCCCTTTCTGCCTGTTGCGAGAATTTCGTGTCTTTCAGGAGGCTTTCCTTCATCCTGTATATTGTCTCGACCTTCTCGTCAAGTATAGTTTTACTCAGAAGATCTACCGTTCTTATTCCTGTTCTGGCATATTTATCCTCATACGTGGGACCGATTCCCTGAGCTGTCGTCCCTATGCTCAGTTTCGACCTAATCTCCTCTTCTTTCTTATCAAGCTCTTTATGCATTGGTGTAACCACGTGCGCCATTTTACTGATCTTTATTTCAGCATTTCCCCCAGATTCTCTAAGTTTCTGTATCTCATCTTTAAGCGCGAAAGGATCAATCACCATTCCGTTTCCGAGAATAACGGTCTCACATCTCAAGGAACCGGATGGGACAAGATGGAATTTGAATGTTCGCCCGTCGGTTACCACAGTGTGCCCTGCATTCCCGCCGCCGTTGAACCTTACAGCCACCTCGAATCTATCGCTTAAAAAATCTGTTATCTTTCCCTTTCCTTCGTCACCAAATTGTAAACCTAAAACCGCAGCTATCAATATTAATGCACCTCATACAAATGAAAGTCTTTTGATTTCGCATCAAAATTAGAATCGAATAGTGCCCTCGGAAACAAAAATCCTAACAACACAAATCAATCATCGCTTTGATCCTTATATTATTTGCCACACAACAACGCGAAGCCCTTAATGATATATCACTGGTTATGCGAACATCATATGACCATAGGTGAAGCACGTCAGTTGATCAACCAAACAAAAAAGAAATGATCAGGATACCAGTAAGATTTTCCCGCGACTCTTTGAAGTGAGGATATCCTCTCGGGGAGTTGAGAGTACCATCTATAACAAAATGCCTATGAACCTCGTATATTCAGGTATTAGCCGATACGCCCATACATGACTGTTATAGGTGATTTGCTGTGACAAAGAGAGAACACCGCTAGATTCTGATTCGGATAAGATAATAATGTGAGTCTAGAATGGAATCCAGGTTTTGATTTTTCCTGATAGCAAGACCAATGAGCTACAGGAAGTACAAATCAAGTTTGCCTTCCTAGCTATCGATCCTTCGTATGATGTCATAGATCCTTTTTTTAACTCTCTGTAGCTAATTATGCAGATTTCCCCGTGAAGTCAGAAATCTGAGGAGCGCTTTCTGCATTCTTAAACTCAACAAATTTTTCCACAGAAAAATGAACAACTTCACCCGATTTAAAAAATTTATTGCTCTTTAATATTATCCCAGTACCGTCGTCCATAAGACCGTGAATAAAATACACATCACTTACACTTTCTGATAAGCTAACATTCATTGAAAATTTTCCCGAACCTATCTTGGCCCACTCCGGTCTGAATCCTTTATGTTCTATAATATTAATAGGAAAATCACCAACGAAATCTCCGATCCACGCAGTTTTTGGGTTTTCGTATAGATCTCTATAGTCTGAAATTTGTTCAAAGACCCCATTGTGCAATACCCCTACCCTGTCACCAAGAGCTTCTGCTTCCTTCTGATCATGCGTTACAAAAACAAATGTTTGATTTAGTTCTTGTTGAAGCTTCTTCAATTCACTTCTTGCAGTGTACCTTACCCTCGCATCAAGATTGCTCAGTGGTTCATCGAGTAGAAACATCGATGGATTTCTCACAATTGCTCTAGCAAGTGCGACTCTCTGCTGTTGACCCCCACTTATCTGATAAATTCTTTTTTGCAGAATTTCCGTAATGTTAAGCTTGGCCGCAACTTCCTTAACCTTACGATCGATGTACCGTATTCTATGCATCTTCAATGGAAAAGCAATATTGTTGTAAACGTTCAAATTAGGATAGAGAGCATAGTTTTGAAAAACCATTGCAAGATTTCTTTTATTTGGAGGCAGTCTGGTTACGTCTTTGCCATCAATAAAAACTTTCCCACTATCAGGTTGCTCTATACCGACAATGATTTTTAATAACGTCGACTTCCCTGTCCCAGATGGTCCAAGAACTACAAAAAATTCACCCTCTTCCACCTCTAGGGACATGTTATCTATTACTCTTGTTCGCCCATAACTTTTAGATATGTTCCTTAATTCAAGTTTAGTACCCATCTTTACACCCATTGTTTAACTTTTGCTGCTTTATTTCTATGCATAAGATTTATCGTTGTACTATAGGAGTTTATTAGTTGAGGATATTCCATGTTATGTCTTTTTTTGTCGCTCAGCAGTTTATTTGAAAAAAGATCATAATCAGAATTTCGTCCAGCATCTCTTTTGTCTTTCTTAGATAATGTAGTTTCGCAATTAAATTTGTTGTTGGACGCCGATTCTGAAGAAACAAATATAGGGAACCAAGACCCATTCACCAGCTGTTTTGAATCATGTTTATTATTATGAATTACACTGGATACTCTGGAAATAACAAGAGGTCTGCGAAGAACAAGTATGATCTGACTGATTATGGTGGGTTTTCTAGACTCATAGTTAAAAAAATAAATTTCTTTAGGGAGCCCAATATTTTTCAATGATGCATTCACTAGAACCCGTAAATTCCTGTGTACGGCGGACTGTGGCGATTCAGAGACCTCAGATAAAAAATTTTTCACTTTTTATTCACCCCGTGATACCAGCCGTCAAGTAACTGCCTTTAATGAACTTTGAGAGCACAATTGTTAGCACAATAACAGGTAAGGTCACAAGAAGTGAGAATGAAGTGGCAGTCAATATATCGCCCCGCGCTGTGCTATCGAAGTATATGAGAATTGGAAGTGTCGGATGGACAGGGGACAATATTACTGCAAAGGTAAACTCGTCCCATGACATCATCCAAGAGAGCAGAAAAGCAGAAATAACTCCTGGAATTGCAAGAGGAAAAATCACCTGATAAAGTGTTTGAAAAAAACCTGCCCCATCGACTCTTGCTTGTGATTCAAGTTGTTTGGGCACCGATTGAAGTGCTCCCATCATTAGAAAAATAGTTAATGGCAAGACGATAAGCTCCTGTGCAAGTGCAAGTCCAAAGGCAGAATCATAAAGACCTAGCTTAAGAAACGACACGCTAATTGGAATCGCAATTGTTAGTGAAGGTATCATAGTAGAAAAAAATAGCAAAGCAATCAGTATACTGCTGATTTTGAATGAAAGTTTGCTTAAGCCGTAGGCTGCGTGATACCCGAGAAGAATGGCTAGCGAAGCGACAATAAAGGCGGTCTCAAGACTTTTGTAGAATGCCGCTATCAAAACACTTCCGTATCCACTGAAAGCCCTGATGAAGTTCACCAATGTAAACTTCGATGGAATTAACGCGGGATAATATGCTGCTACGGTCTGACTCGGATCCCCAAATGCTATGATCGCAAGTATATATATCGGCAAGAGGACTAAAAATGAAAATATGGCTACCCCTATATACGTATAATACTTAGACCTCGGATTTTTGTATTCGCTAACCATTTTATGACACCTTACTGTATTTTGATCTGTATATCATTATAAGTACCGCAAAAATCAAAACAAAACCTAACAAAATTGTTGCTGCTGCATAAGACGGGCTTGGATTAACGATATCAAAAAGAGAGTAAGTCATCGTCGTTAAAAGCTGGTACGGAAATATCAGTAGTGCCATCGCAAAAATATTGAATTCACTTATGCCCCTGATCATCAAGGCTATCGCAATAAACCCGGCCATATTAGGTAAGGTAATCCTAAAAAACCTTTGAAATGGACCGGCACCATCCACCATGGCTTGGCTGTACAGATCAGAAGGTATCGTAGACATGCCCGCGAGCAGTATAAGCATCACTATTGGAGTGTTTTTCCAGGAGTCCGCCAGGATTAGGACGAAAAGAGCCCTGGGAAAAGTTGCTTCCCAATCAATGGCATGAAAGCCGAAAAGACTTATGAAAGAATTGACGTATCCTCCATACGCTGCGAACATATTATGGAATATAACTGCTGCAACAATGGTTGCTACCCCAAAGGGAATAAGAAATATTGCGGTAAAAGCACTTCTGCCCCTGAATGGCTTCGAAAGTAAGCTTGCGACAACAAATGCCACTGTAAACTGCAAGAGAAGAGCAGCCGCCGTAACAATGAAAGTATTGAGTATAGGCCTTGTCCCGAATGTGCTCAAAACAAAATTATAGTTGTACAGAGAAAACGGATGAATTGGAGTTTCAAACCCTCCGCGAACAGATTCTAAAGCTGGATAAAAAGCCAAATACAAAACATAGACCACAGCTGGTGCGATCAGCAAGTAAGCAGACCATTGATCTCTCCATTTCAATAAAAATCACCAAAAAAAAATTATACGGATATCGGTCCGTAGTTATTCGGGTCCTGATATAACGTTGCGTTGGCCGATCCGTAGTTCGCTAGAATATATTTATACATCGCAGTGTGGGCATTGCTAAGATCAGATGCTATTGAACTATACGACCCCCCGTTAGCAATTAGCGGATTAAAGACATCCTGGTCCAATATAGTCTGCCATTCAGTTATCCATGGCGTAGGATTCCTGAGGAATACTCCCTGATCAATAGCGTCTCCCAACGCAGCGTCTATGGCACTATATTTAGCTGGTAAGTTCTGATATGCTCCGGCATTTATAGCTACCCAAGAAAGGTTCAAAAGGGTCTCCTTTTGAGCCTGCTCGCCTAGCAAGAAGCTAATGAAAGCCTCATCACTTGGTAAGTTTGCTGCCCCCTTTGGAATAAAGAGGACATCCCCGCCAAGCAAATGGTTGCCATTAACGGGTCCTGCCGGCCCAGGATAGAATCCCAGTGTAGAGTTTGTCATGTTGTATGGCGTGCTTGTAAGGGTGTTGTATATGTACGGCCATTGATAGTCGAGGATGGAGTAATTACCGACCGCCAAGCCGTGGTATGACCCCCAGTAACCAGTCTTATATGCAGGAACAAAGTAGGAACTCAGGTTCTTCAGAAACTGCATTGCGTGTAAATCTCCTGAATCATTGATATACAATGGATTGCCACCATACTGGACCATTAATTGGTAAAGCTCAGTCGCAGTACTTGAGCCTGTTCTTACGCCGAAAGTCGAGCCGCCTTGTATCATTATTTCTGGAAGACTTTTATTGTGTAATGCCATTGCGTCTTTTAAAAGCTGCGTGTCATTCGCAGGAGGTGCAGATATCCCGGCTTTTGCCAAGATAGTCTTATTGTAAAATACCAGAGGCACATTTCCTCTAAATGGGAAAAAGTAAACCCCACCAAAAACATGCTTCTCATAAAGTACAAGGTTCTGAGCTGCGGGAATCAAATTCGGCGGCATAAGCGCAGGTGCCATTGTAGTAAGATTCATGAGTACGTTCCCTGATGAGCTATATATTAACTGCCCTATTTCCAGGTTGTCCTGCCCGGCAACTATGCTCCCTACTTTCCCAGATTTTTCAAGGGCCAGTATATCTTTCGATACGTCTCCACTTCCTACGTTAACAAAAGTTACGTGTATTCCTGGATATTCAGCTTCGAACTGAGGAATCAATGTGTTGTTAATGTACTTAGCTTCGCTGGCTGCTACACTTTCGTAGAATTGCAGGTTGACTGTAGTTGAGGTTTTTGAGGTGGGGGCGTGTGCAATATATCCCCCCGTAAAACCAATCACTGCAACAACTACAACCAAAACTACCCATCCCCACGGGCGTTTCGGCCTTACTTCATTTTCCATTGCCTTTTGGCTTGCTTCTGCCATGAAACGAGTACTGAAATTATCATATTTAATAATTTCCATTGCTATAACATATCGAATAAATATATTAACAAGATACTTGTATTAAAGTAAACTTACTCTATTTGGTTCCTCCCGTTGTCAGTTTTTTGAAATAACATTTACTCCAAAGTGCATCAGGATCCTTCCGATTCAAGCTGAAGTTTAGGTGTATAATTTTTATTCGCCCTTTCGAAAATGTAAATATTCCTAATTTCCGGTTTTAAAGTCCTTTGAACAAGATATTTGGCCCCTACAATTATCAGAAAGTGGAGGGCAAATACATTTACCTCCGATGGCCAGAGAAACCTGAATAAAAGTTTTTATGCTAATTAGAGCCTTCCCAGATGTTAAACATATTTTTGTGTTCAGATTTGTTCTACTAATCCCAGTTAATCACTCAGAACACAATACCTCATCCTAGTAAGTTATATGAGTTTTGAGAAGATACTGAACAGATATTATGACGTACATAAAAATTTCAGGGGATAAAAAATTGGAAATACCGAAAGATCCAACCATCGGTTATATAGAAGGGGATGGTATTGGGGGAGACATTTCAAAGGCTATGATACTTACCGTAAATGCAGCAGTAGAAGTTGCCTATGGCGGTGAGAAAAACATAATATGGGAGAAGGTCCCAGCCGGTGAAGAATCCTTCAAGGAAACGGGGAAGTCCCTTCCTCAAGATTCATTAGATAAACTAAAGAAATGCGTTGTCTCGGTAAAGGGCCCTCTTACAACACCGGTGGGTCATGGAATGAGAAGCCTTAATGTTACTCTCAGGCAATATTTTGATCTTTATGCAAACATCAGGCCTGTAAAATTCATACCTGGATCTCCGTCACCCGTGAAATACCCGGAGAAAATGGATATGGTTGTTTTCAGGGAAAACACTGAAGATCTTTACGCTGGATATGAGTGGAAATATGATTCAAGCGAAGCTGAGAAACTTCGGATGTTCCTGTCGAAAGAATTATCAGTGAATATTCCAAATGATTCTGGTATTGGTATAAAGCCCATAAGTAAGTTCAAGTCGCAGAGACTCGTAAGAAAGGCCATTCAGTATGCAATACAGAACCACAGGAGGAGCGTCACCCTGATGCACAAAGGAAATATAATGAAGTACACGGAAGGTGCTTTTAGGGAATGGGGCTACGAGCTGGCAGCAACTGAATTCAAAAATGAGACTGTAACAGAGAAGGATTATCTGGAAAAGCCTGATGCATATCAAGGAAAAATCGTTATAAAAGACAGAATAGCTGACAACATGTTTCAGCAAGTTTTGACTCGAACGGACGAATACGACGTTATTGCCACCACAAACATAAATGGTGATTACCTCTCAGATGCCCTTGCGGCACAGGTTGGCGGTATCGGAACGGCACCGAGCGGAAATGTAGGGGATGTATACGCAATCTTTGAAGCGATACATGGTTCGGCGCCAAAATATACCGGTATGGATGTTGCCAATCCAACATCAATCATACTTTCTGCCGCCATGGCACTTGAGTATATGGAATGGAAAGAACCGGCGGAGATCATAAGGAATGCGGTAAATTCAGCATACCTGGACCATAAGGTAACTCAAGATATTGCGAGATACTCTAATGTAAAACCCCTTAAGTGTTCTGAATTTGCCGAAGAATTGATTCGAAGAATGAAAAAAGTATCTTGAGTCAAAGTATCTTGATTGTGCCATCATGACTAATCATGATGGTAATATTTTTCTTTATCCGACCCTTAGAAATGTCTGATTTTAGTGCCTGTCTCAAGATTGTGAGTAACCCGATGATATTTTCCTTTAATTTTATTCTATTTTTGTCTGATTCATGTATGATTTCCTTTAAGATATCAATCAATTCACTTTGTACCTTAAATGGAAGCATAATCGCACCACCCGCATCCTCATATAAGTATAGCGTATTTTGTGCCTTTTTCACATTTTCTCGTATACGCTTATCGATCACGTAAATATTCTGGACTGTCCTGCCTAGTTCCTTTGCAATTTCCAAATGAGATAACCCCTCTTTTTCCAGAAGGAGTACTTCCATCTGACGCTTGGTAAGAAAATGATCTCGCATACTTATTCTCCCATATAGCAGAAGCATATGTTATTAAAACATTAATGTTTACTTTTTCATAATTTAACCAAATGTTATTTACATGATTTATTTTATCAACCATATGAAAAATTCGAAGATCGTTGTTATCATCGTGATTATAGCTTTACTGGCAGTTGGGACAGGGATTGGCGTTCATTACTCTTATAATAAGAATAGAAGCCTTCTGATTTCGTACGTAGCAGATGCATACGTAGGCGAGGCGAATTATCTTTTGAATGGTTATAGAAACTCCACAGGTAATCCGGTATCGCCGGCAATTGGAGGCGGTTCCTATACAGATGCACAAAAAATAGGCTCCGGAGATCCTGCAAATGTTTTCATTTCCGTTGCCCTTTCCCCATACAGTCAGTCCTATCTTAAGGAACGTTACAGTGGGTGGGCTATTGCCTTTGCATCGGATCAGCTGGTGCTTGCCTATTACAACAATAGCACAGACTACAAAATCGCCTCATTGCTGAAGCATGCTGAAATTACAAATAATTCTTCAGAGTTTGTAGACGCCCTTTCCTCTATAACTAATAAATCAAACAGCCTTGGTATATCGGATCCGAGCACTGATCCTGCTGGACTCAGAGCATGGATAAGCTTAGAGATCGCAGGGAAAATGTACGAGAAAAACGAGAATTATTTCGTAAATGCAGTTATCAATCACCACGCCAATGTAACTAGGTCAAGTGCTGCCCAACTTGTACCTGCTCTTGAAACTGGAGAAATTAGTTTCCTGTTCATCTATAAATCTGCTGCAGTGCACTCAGGTCTTAATATGGTAGAGCTCCCAACCAAAATGAATTTTGGTGATCCAAATCTTTCGTCTTTTTATTCTGAATTCAATTATACAACTGCGGCTGGACTTCAGAAGGGCTCTCCAGTTCTCTTATATATCACAGCACTTGCAAACAATACCCTTACAACAGAGTCTTTGGAATTTGTAAACTATTCACTTAACCACCGAAACGGATTAACTACATTCGAATTAAAACCATTGCAGCACTCGGAGCTTTTTAATGACACAACGCCACCGCCAGAGATAATGAGCCTGCTTTCGAGCCATGAATTAATCTATTCAGGAAGAATAGATTAACCGAAGAGGGAACATGGCAGCCATAAAAAAACTTGATGGTTTGGCATTATTTTCAATCGTGGTAACGGTGCTCATCATCGTTCCAATTGCTTTTATTCTCGTCTATGGATTCGCAATTTACCACAGCTCCATAGGGTTCAGTTCGATAGTTTTTAGGTCTATTGCACTCACTATTTTTTCCTCGGCAATAGCCGCCTTATTCGTATTTTTGCTCTTCACTCCGCTTGCATATCACCTTTCACGTATATCCAATTCAGCAATGGAAACGATCTCGGACATACCGGCTTCCATCCCTCATCCTATAGTCGGAATAGCTTTCCTTCTGGTCGTAAGCCCATTGACTCCGTTTGGAAGATTCCTTATTTCAATAGGCCTTGGGTTATTTGATTCCATACCTGGACTTATTACGGCGCTTGCATTTGTCTCTGCACCGGTATATATTAGGGCTGCACAATCAGTCTTTTCCCAGAACCCACAGGAGCCAGAAATTCTTGCCATGGGCCTTGGCTTGTCAAGAATAAAGACATTATATAGAGTTGTAATTCCAAATAGTGCACGTTTGCTGTTTTCAGCCACGTTAACTGCCATGAGCAGGGCCATCAGTGAGTTTGGCTCGATTGCCATAATTGCATACGTTATCCTCCAGTTTCCATTTGCAGGAGTCATGCCGGCTTCTGTCCTGATCTACCAGTTCTTCGGATATTACGGCCTCGGTCCGGCAGTGACTGCATCCGCAGTTATGATAGTGATTTCAATAATCGTTCTTCTCATATCCAGGTTTATCAAGGGCGTGGGCAACAACAGGTCGGGTGCCTAAAATGATAGAAATCAACATTCGAAAACGCCTTGGAGAATTCGAATTGAAAGCATCATTGAACGCAGAGGGAATGATTCATATTTTCGGGGTAAATGGATCCGGAAAAACAACACTGCTAAGATGCCTAGCCGGAACGATCCCTGTTGATTCGGGAATGATATTGCATAATGGGATCGACTTAACGGTAATCCCAATTGAGCATAGAAAAGTCATATATCTGGATCGCCTTTCATATTTCCCTAACCTTGACGTCGAAGATCACCTTTCCTTTTTGAGAAAAACAAAAGTGGAGGAGATCAATGAAATTAAGAGAATAATGGCCATCGATTTCAAAGGAAAGCTGAGAAATTTAAGCACCGGACAAAAACTAAAGGTATCGCTTGCAACTTCTGTGCTCTCTCATCCCCGTTTGATACTTTTAGATGAAATTTCAGCCAACATAAGTGATGCCGAGAGTATTCTCAATGACCTCAAACCTGTGCTTTATCGCCAGAAGACTGAAATGATCAACGTAGCTCAGGAGGATTTCCGGACCTTAGAGAAGGATTTCACATTCAATATAGTTCATGGAGAAATTAGAAGAGTGGAAGATTAATCTAAACGTATAGTATAATCATTGGACTTGTATGGTTACGATACTCATTACTGGATCATCAGGGCAAATAGGTTCAGATCTGATTCCCGCATTGGTTAGAAAATATGGAAAATCAAGTGTGATAGCTTCAGATATCACCTTTTCCGATCGAGATTATGACATTGAAAAGATCAGGCTGGACGTTACAAAAAAAGAAGACATAGAAACAGCGATAAAAGAAAAATCTGTGACTGATATATTCCATCTTGGCGCTATTCTTTCAGCATCTGCAGAAAAACACCCATATGAAGCTTTTTTTGTAAACGGCAACGGTACTCTTAACGTGCTGGAGGCCGCAGTCAAATACTCCGTAAATAGGATCATAATACCAAGTTCAATAG
Organism: Thermoplasmatales archaeon; assembly: GCA_026127925.1. Classification (NCBI taxonomy): domain Archaea; kingdom Methanobacteriati; phylum Thermoplasmatota; class Thermoplasmata; order Thermoplasmatales; species Thermoplasmatales archaeon. The sequence continues at coordinate 273,189 of JAJSLM010000001.1, read as the reverse complement.
CTGTTTTTGGAAACGATATAGCCAAGGAAAAGGTAAAGCCAATGGATTCTACACGACCTACTACCATGTATGGCATAACAAAGGTTCTGTCGGAACTTTTGGCTCAGTATTATACAGGTAGGTACGGGATCAGCGTAAGGGGTATGCGTTTCCCCGGCATAATTAGCTACGAGACACCACCTATGGCCGGTACAACAGATTACGCAGTGGACATGTTTGTTCACGCTGTCAACCACGAGAAATATAAATGCTATCTCAAGCCTGACACTCCTTTACCTATGATGTATTTTCCAGATGCCATAGACGCGCTCGTAAAGATCTTTGAAGCTGAGGAAAGATCGTTAAGGTACAGGATGGAATACAACGTTTCTGCATTCAGTTTTACTCCGTCTGAATTATATTCTCTAATCAAAGAATACTATCCTGATTTCTCGGTTGAGTACGAACCGGATTACAGGCAGAATATCGCCGAATCCTGGCCTCATTCCCTTGATTATTTGGACGCGGTCAAGGACTGGGGTTATTCTCCAAGATTTTCACTAAATGACACGGTTAGAGATATGATAGTTAATCTCGAAAGGATCAGGAAAGATGATAATATGAAAAAAACCGTGACACAGAATCCTTAACATCGGTTAATTATTGCCAAAAAATTTTAGGCTTCAACGGCTAAATATTAACCTCGACAACACATTTGTTGCTTCCTTCGGAAAACTTTTCTTTGATTTTAAAGTCCTTTCCGATGGATTCCTTTATTATCTGGTTCCCAAGACCACCACAGATGAGGCTTTTGTTGTTTTTCGCAAGCTCATAAAATATGCAGTTATGCCTTATTATCCGGACAACGTCACCGTCTATTTCCAATTTAGCATAGTAACCCATCCTGTTCAAAGCAGAAACGAAATCGTGCAACCTATCTATTTTTTTGTCTCTTGTGAGATCCTTTGGCATTTGATCCCATCCTGATTCTGAAACAATTTTGTCCGCTACGTTTCCAAGAATTATGTTGACTCGATCCTGCCCAAACTCAGTTTCGAGCTCCTTTACAAGCAGGGATGCGAGAAACATGTATCGCTTTGGAAGAAGATTAAAACCTTTTTCTGATAGCTTGTAATATTTTTTTGGACGACCTGGACCACTCCCTTTGAAATATGCGCTCACATAACCTTTGAGTTCCAGAGAAGCCAGATGCTCGTTTATAGCGTTCTTGTTCATATTGAATAAATGCGAAAGATCCTCCACACTTAACTCAGAATAACTCAATTCTCTTATTATACCTGCTTTTGTGATGCCAAGAAGAGGAACGAGATCATCACTAAAATTTTCACTTTGTTTATCCATATATTTACATGTATTGAATCGTAATACTTATAATTTAGTATATTTAGACATAAGAAATTGTTTAAATACAATAATTGGATAACGGATTATATGTCAAGCGTACCAGAACTCACAATAAATGATCTTGTAGTATCTGTAGAGGGAAAGCAGATACTGAACGGAGTAAACCTAACGGTTAGAGGAGGAGAGATACACGCCTTAATGGGACCAAACGGAGCTGGAAAAAGCACGCTCGGTTATGTTTTGGCTGGACATCCAAATTATAAGGTTGAAAGCGGAACTATCAAGCTTGATGGCGTAAACATAACGAACAAAACACCGGAAGAAAGAGCGCGATTGGGGATGTTTCTGGCCTTTCAGAACCCCATTGCAGTCCCTGGTGTAAAACTTTCAACATTTTTGAGGTCGGCTTATAAGCAGGTTCATCCCGAGGATCAGGTAAGCATCAAGGATTTTATGGATCGAATTAAGAAACATCTTAACAAGGTCGGCCTTGATGAGACTTTTCTTTCCCGATCGGTAAATGATGGATTTTCCGGTGGAGAGAGAAAACGGTTTGAGATTTTGCAAATGTCTATACTCAGGCCTAGAATGGTAATACTCGATGAAATCGATTCCGGACTTGATGTTGACGCGCTCAAGATGGTTGCGGATGAAATAAAGGAATCATACAATGAAGACGTTGGGTTTTTGATCATAACACACTACCAGAGGATTCTGAAAAGCATTGAACCTAGATTTGTTCATGTCCTGAAAAATGGGAAGATCGTGATGAACGGAGATCAAAAACTATCAATCCAGATAGAAACTGAAGGTTATGACTGGATAAAGGCATAGGTGATAAAAAATGGAAGCAGAATATGAAAAAGACGCTGAAATGGAAAAATTAATAGAGGATTTGAAGACCTCGAGAACCAAACAGGAAGACTGGGAGTTTCATGATCCAGAACATTCGGTTTATTCAACCGGAAGAGGACTCAACAAAAAGGTTGTAGAAGAAATTTCCGAAATAAAGAAGGAACCAGACTGGATGAGGAGAATCAGGCTTCGCTCTCTCGAGATATTCCTTTCAAAGCCTGTGCCAACATGGGGCCCTGATCTCTCTGGGATAGCTTGGGATAACATCAAGTACTATACGAGGCCTGGAGAAGAGACGACTAACGACTGGGATGAGGTCCCAGATCAGATAAAGAACACGTTCGAGAAGCTAGGCATACCTGAGATGGAACAGAAATATCTTGCAGGTTCAGTTGCACAGTATGACAGTGAGGGTGTTTACCATAACCTCAGGAAGGTCTGGGAAGATAAGGGTGTACTGTTCATGGATCTCGATTCCGCTGTTCAAAAGTATCCAGATCTCGTGAAAGAATATCTATGCAAGGCAGTTCCACCTTCAGATAATAAATTTGCCGCCCTGAATGGTGCAGTATGGAGCGGTGGATCATTTCTATATGTTCCTCCTAACGTCCAGATAGACATGCCACTTCAGACTTATTTCCGGATGAATGGTGAGGCTACAGGACAGTTCGAGCACACGATAGTGGTAGCGGATGAAGGGTCGAAAGTGCATTATATAGAAGGCTGCACTGCCCCGCGCTATGATTCGAATTCCCTGCATAGTGCAATCGTTGAAATCTATGTTAAAAAGAATGCAAAGGCAAAGTACACAAGCGTCCAAAACTGGTCGAAGAGTGTATATAACATGCCAACAAAAAGAGCTTGGGTTGATGAAAATGGACAGATGGAATGGGTAGGTGGCTCTCTTGGATCAAAGATCACAATGCTCTACCCGTCGTCGTATCTCAGAGGACCCCACGCTTCAGCTCATAATCTCAACATCTCTCTCGCGGGTCCGGGTACTATTAAAGACACAGGCGCCAAAGCTTTACATCTTGCACCGTATACGAGCTCAAAAATTGTCGCTAAAAGTATAAGCATAGACGATGGAAAAGCCATATATCGCGGCCTCCTAAGAATGAACAAAGGGGCAGTATATTCCAAAAGCCATGTGCAGTGCGATGCCCTTCTTATAAACGACAATTCACAAAGTTTCACGTATCCGCATGACGAAATCTACGAACCTACCGCGTCATTCGGCCATGAAGCTACAGTCGGAAAAATTGGGACAGATGAACTAACATATCTGAGATCGAGGGGTCTGAGCGAAGAGGAAGCAAGCTCCATGATAGTCCTTGGATTCCTTGACGATGTCATGCGGGAAATACCTATGGAATTTGCACTTGAGATGAACAGACTCATAAAACTAGAGATGACGAAATTAGGCGCAGTCGGATGATCACATATGGAAACATACCAGGAAACTTTAAAATCACTCCTCAACGATGAAGCTTATGGTTACAGGCGGGATGCTTTTCTTCAATTCCTTAAAGCTCCTCTTCGAACATATAAGGAGAGTCCCACCGTAAAGGATTACGTTGAGATCTCTGAGGACGAACTTAAAAGGATGATACTGGGTTCATTTCCGGAAACTAGTAAGGACGGTATTCCACTTGGAAATTATGATATCTTGGTAAATAATGAAAACGTTTCGTTTTCCTCGTCTCTTCAGGATAGGGGAATCATTGTTTCTGATTTAAAATCAGCCCTCTCGTCTAACAAGGACCTTATGGAAAAGTATGTTTATCCAAGATTGGGAGACGATCGGGATGAATTCCTTATAAACTCAGCCTGGCGTAATGGCCTGTTTGTTTTCATTCCTGATAATACGGATATAGTGATCAACGTTGAAAACGTGATTAAATCCGATGTATCAATAGCCCAGAAGTATGTCATAATATCTGGAAAAAATGCGAATGTGACTTATTCAGATAACTTTAGCTCTGTTGGACAGGGCGACGGAATACAGGGAAAAACGATATACTTTTTCCTGGGTGAGGGGACAAAGGTGCACTATCATTATTTCCAGGAAAAATTCCCTGAGGTTACAGATATTACGTACGTGAAAGAATTCATGGACAAGTATTCTGAGTTTGCTTTTTACCACGCAAACAGGGGGGCTTATAAAACAATTTTCACAGATAAATCCGTACAGTTTGGCGAAATGTCCACTTTCAAGGTTGCTGGTGTGAGTTTCAGCAGTGGATCGCAGAAGATGAGTATAACGGATAGCAGCTTCCAGGAAGCTGAGACAACAGTTTCGGACATTCATGTCCGTGGAGTTGTAACCGGCAATAGCTCTACGATCCATAAAGGGAGCATAGATCTCGAAGAAAATTCAATGAAGTCAACAGGTTTCTATGATTCCAGAATTCTTCTGCTTTCAAAGGATGGATATGCAAACAGCAAGCCAGCCCTGATGATCAAAAACAGCAACACGAGATCAAAACATGGATCATCTATCAGCAATGTCGATGATGAACAGATATTTTATCTCACTTCTCGCGGGATACCGAGAAACATTGCAAAGGGAATAATAACTACCGGCTTCGTCTCATCCATACTTGATAGTGCTGAGGACAAGAATTTTATGGAAAGAGTTTACAAACTTGCAGAAGATCTGGGATCCAATGTTATCTCCGCTCCAGATTAAGAAAGATTTTCCTATTTTTGAAAAACTTGGCCCGGAATATTCTTACTTAGACAATGCTGCCACGAGCCAGAAACCGTATTCGGTTATAAAGGCCATGGAAGAATTTTATGAACTCCATAATAGCAACGTACACAGGGGGATTTACAGGCTGAGTGAAGAAGCTACAAATCTGTACGAGAGGTCGAGGGAAAATGTTTCTGCTTTCGTCCATTCAAAAGATCCGAGACAAATTGTGTTTGTCCGGAATACTACAGAGGCAATTAACCTCCTGTCATACACCATTGGAAGAGAATTGAAAAAAGACGATGAAATACTTATCACCATCCTTGAGCACCATTCCAATATCGTTCCATGGCAGTTTCTCTCCGAGAAAGGCGTAAAATTACGGTACGTGATGCTGAATCCAGATATGACGCTCGATATGAACGATCTGCAACGAAAGTTATCAAAAAAGACCAGAATCGTAAGCGTAGCACAGAGCTCAAACGTCCTTGGAACAATAAACAATGTCAATGAAATTGGGAAGATAGCTCATGAAAATGGATCTACTTTTGTTGTTGATGCGGCTCAGAGCGTGCCGCACATGCCGGTTGACGTGACGGAAATCGATGCAGATTTCCTTGCGTTCTCAGGACACAAGATGCTTGGCCCAACTGGTATAGGGGTCCTTTATGGTAAATATGATCTGCTCGACAGGATGCCCCCTTTCATGGGCGGAGGAGAAATGATAAGCGCTGTTTATCAGGACCATTCGACATATGCAGATGTACCGCAAAAATATGAGGCGGGAACGCCAAACATAGATGGTGCCATAGGCCTTTCTTCTGCGGTGGATTACCTCAGGACCCTTGGAATGGATCAAGTAAGAGAACATGAGAAGGATCTTATAGGATATACGTTGAAGAAAGAGGAGGAACACAATGTACCCGGCTTAATTTCATACGGGCCTAGAAATACGGAAGTTCGATCTGGAGTCTATTGCTTCAACATCGGAGAAATGTCCCCTCTGGATATAAACAACCTTGCCCATGACGAAGGTGTTCAGATGAGCCAGGCGATTCATCCGCATGATGTTTCAGAGATGTTGGATGACGGCAATGTGGCAGTTAGGTCAGGGCATCACTGCGCAATGCCACTCGCGGAGTTCCTCAACGTTGTCGCGACATCACGTGCCTCGTATTATATATACAATACAAGGGAAGATGTTGACAGGCTATTCGAAGTACTCGTGAAGGTGGTGAAAAGGTACGGGAGATGAAGATATTTACGTTGAGATCATAATGGATCATTACCGGAATCCTCACAACTATGGCGTAGTTGAGAATGCAACTTCCAAGATCATCGAGTATAATCCAGTTTGTGGCGACACGATACAGATTACAATCAGCGTTGAAGATGGAAAGATTGCGGATGCTAAATTCATCGGGCGCGGATGCTCTATTAGCCAGGCATCCGCTTCCATTCTCACGGATACGGTTAAGGGAATGGCCCTGGAGGATGCCAAAAATATTGATGAGGACAAATATATTAAGTCTCTTGGCATCAGTCTTGGCCCGAGCAGGGAAAAATGTGCCCTTCTGGCTGTAAACGCCTTGAAAAAATGCATTAAGGACTATCAAAAAGGAGAAAAAGGTAAATGAAATATTCAGTATCTGTAAACAAGGAAAAATGTATAGGGGATGCCATCTGTACCGCATTATGCAGCAACTGGTACATGGACGCCAATGGAAAAGCGCAGTACAAAAAGAAAACAATAAGCGATGAAGAGTACTCTGAAAATAAGGAGGCGGAAGACTCCTGCCCCATAGGCGTTATAAAGATTATGATGCTTGAATAATCCCTGGAAGATCTACCGTCAGAGATTTTTTTAAGAGATCGTCTTTTTTTATCCTTACCTGTTTTGTTGTATCGCGATCCCTAATAGTTACGTTATCGTCGTTTAGAGTGTCTCTGTCAAAGGTTATGCCTATCGGTGTACCGATCTCATCCTGTCTTGCATATCTCCGGCCAATTGATCCGGACTTGTCGAAGACGACATATGGATCTATTATCCTCAATTTCTCGAAAAATTCTTCAGCCATTGTATCTATGCCATCCTTGTTCACCAGAGGAAGGATTGCTGCATGGTATGGCGCTATCGCAGGTTTCAGCCGCAGAACCTTATAGCCATTCTCCCTTGTATAGTATGAATGCATCATTACGGCAAGCACTATTCTGTCGATACCATAAGAGGGTTCTATTATTGAGGGAATAAATTCCTCTTCACCAACCTTTACGTGCATAGATTCGCCAGACGCGGTTTCATGATTTTTTAGATCATCCCGATCCGCTATGCCCACGAGTTCTATCCATTCCCCGTCGAGTAGAACTTCTGCATCCCAAGAGTCCCTGGAATAATGGGCCCTTTCATCATCGTGATGCTGCCGGAACCGTATTTGGCCAGGACTAATGCCTGCGCTAGCAAGCAGTTCATAAGTCTTATTTACAAAGTACGAGAGTGCATTGCTGCTCAGAATTCCAGAGGAGTATAGATCGAATACACTACCTGCCAGCTCTTTTCCATCCTTTGTCAGAACGGTTATCTTCTTTTGTCTTTCCAGATCTTTCCAGTACTTCTTCACCGGATGGACAAATACCTCAACCTCGCCCTGGCTGAATTCTCTCAGTCTTATGAGCGATTGTCGAGGAGATATCTCGTTCCTGAAACCCTTTCCGTACTGGGCGGTAACCATGGGAATCTTACCTCTGTTCGCGTTATTGAGAAGCCTGAAATTGACAAAAATTCCCTGAGCAGTTTCGGGCCGGAGGTAGAGATCGCCTGAAGAGCCCTGATTTGGAAGTCTGAACATCTGATAAAATTCTTTTGCTTCCGTAATACGCGCTCCGCATACAGGACATTTAACTATGTGAGTGTCCAGTACGTTCTGTGCAGAAGCTATGTCGCCCACAGGCAAATCGAGATTGTTGTATTTCAAGATAGATTCCAGCTTTTGCTTCGTATGGCAATTTGAGCATTCAGAACCTATATCATAGAATCTGGCTATATGGCCAGAGGCATTGAAAACAGTGTGGGGAACCATGACCGGTGTATCAATAAAGACGGCATCTTCCCTTAAGTATGACGTCTTCCAGAGGTTAACAATATTGTCTCTTAACAGGACACCGAGAGGCCCGTAATCATATAGACCGGATTCTCCACCATAAATTGAGAAAGATGGCCAGAAAAACCCACGCCTTTTTGCAAGTTCGACAATGTTCTCGTAAACGCTAATAGTTTACTCACACTCCTATTGGACTTTCTTCGTTTCGAATATTCGCATTATCTGGATATCATAAAGCATGCCAACAAGCTTCCCTTGATGATCAACTACCGGAAGCTGATTGTAGTTGCCCTTCTCCATCTTCCCGACAGCAGAAGAAATCTTGTCAACGGTAGTGGCTATCTCTGGGTTCTTGATCATTATGCTCTTGATTGGCTTTTTGGGAAGTTCAATATTGCTTTTCTCTATGACATATGTAACCACATTCCGTATTCCGTCCCATGACCATGGATCTTCATCATCAGCCATGCCAGTTTCTGTCAATATGACACTAGACTTTATGTTTACTTTATCAAATATATCCCTATCGGTTATCAGGCCCAGCAGTTCGCCCCGCTCGTTCACGACTGGACATGAATAAACGCGTGACAGTCTCATGGTAAAAGAAGCAACATTTATCGGGGTATTTTCCCAGAGTGGAACAGAAATTGAATTCAATACGTCTTTAACCTTTTCACTGCCGTGTAGTTCTTTGACAACAGGAAGAAGGTTCTGGGGGGTTAATATACCGACAACCTTTTTACTCGAGTCTACGACTGCAAGATGCCTCCTGTTTTGCAAAAGCATTTCCTTAGCCGCCACTTCAACAGAATCGTTAACAGAAACAGGTTTAGCGCGTCTCATAACTATCGCTGTCTGAGTCTCATCCGGATGATCGAACACGTCCCTTCTACTGATCATCCCTGCATATTTGCCAGAAGAATTCACTAGGGGTAGCCCTGTTATGTTTTCCTTGATCAGGATTTTAATTATATCCGAAACATTACTGGGGACTTTATGTGTTATCGGATCTTTAGTCATGATCTCCTTTACTTTCTTGGGCATAGAGAACGTAATGAATGACTAATATATTAATTGCTTTCTATTCCCAACAGCTAATATTTTAATAATTCGCTTTTTTCACAATCCTGTAAGGTAAATCATATTGTGCTCTTCTATGGAAGACCAAAAAGCAGAGGATGCTATTTTTAATGAAAAATGGAAGCAATTAGGGACCATTCGTTATAAAGTGGATGTAACGCAAAACACTAAGATGTGTATCTTCAAAGGTATTACATCTACCTGCACACCATATCTTTTCCGAAAAGGCATACTGCGCTGAAGGGCCACAGATTTCAGCAACAAATTTAAAGCAGAATGCATTAACTCTATTGGTGCTATTATGGTTGCGTTGAAATGGTTGGGACACGCTGCGTGGATGATCGATTTCTCTAAAGTGAGGGTATTAATTGATCCTTTTCTTACAGATAATCCAAAATCTGCTATGAAAGAATCAGATATTGAAAAGGTGGATTATATCGCTGTAACGCACAATCATTTTGATCACGTTGGAGATACGTTTAAGATTGCGAAGAGAACTGGGGCAAAAATTGTCGGAATGTTTGGGCTATCGCAGCTCGATACCGAAGGAATACCGCAGGAACAGTTTATTGGTTTGAATAAGGGCAGCATGACCGATTTTGGCGAAGTAAAATTTGGCCTAACTGCTGCCGTTCACAGTGGAAATGAGAGTGGAGTGCTGGTATCTGGCGATTCAAAAACGATATATCATGCAGGGGACACTGCACTGTTTGGAGATATGAAATATATAGGCGAGTTGTATCACCCTGATGTCGCACTTCTACCTATTGGAGGATATTATACCATGAGCCCGAAGGAGGCTGCGATTGCTGCAAAACTTATAGGTGCCAAAATTACCGTTCCCATGCATTACAGTACGTTTCCTGCAATTTCTCAGGACCCAAACGAATTCAAGAAACTTGTTGGAAACTCGTCAGTCGTAATGGTTCTAGAACCTGGCCAGTCCTTCCAAATATAAGTGGTCTCTGATTTCATGAAATCTCAAACAAGACCCGACGCCTACTCGCAAAATGCGGTCGTTTCATCCTCAAGCTTGCAGGCCTCGATAATAGGAAGTAACATAATAAGAGAAGGAGGCAACGTGTTTGATGCTGCAATAGCGACCAGCGCCGCGCTGTGTGTTACGCAGAATAACCTTTGTGGACTTGGTGGGGATATGTTTGCTTTGGTGAGAGTGGATGGTGAGCCTATAATCGACATAAATGGTAGCGGCAGGTCATCACACAATGCTGCCATATCAAATTACACGGAAAGGGGGCTTAATCACATCCCAGAAAGAGGACCGCTTTCCGCTTTGACAGTGCCCGGACTCGTAAGTGGGTGGAAAGAGATCTTTGATAAATATTGTTCATTTGATCTCCCTGAACTTATAGCTCCAGCAATAGATTTGGCCGAAAATGGGTTCCCTATAACTCTCAAATATAGAGAGTCTGTAGAGAAGTCGTATCCTGCTCTTAGTAGATACAACTGGTCATCACTCTTTGCCCCAAATTCAGTTTTTCCAGCCATTGGATCTGTGTTCAAACAACCCTTGCTGGCAGGGAGCCTGAAGCTGATAGCAGAGGAAGGTCCCAATACTTTTTATAGAGGATATCTTGCAGACAAGATCATTTCAGGACTAAAAGGAACAGAGGTGATGCTTGATGAGGAGGATTTCAAGGCTCATAAAGTTACCATAGGTAAACCCATGAGCACAGAATATCACGAACACACAATATATGAGACCTCGCCAAACAGTCAGGGAAGTACATTATTGCTCTGGCTGGATGTTTTGAAATTAATCGAAGAAAATGGAGCCAACAACCGATCGGACAATTTTTCACAGGATCTACTTGCCGGAATCATCGCCTACCGTCAACGCAAGGAGATTACCGATCCGGACTTCTACGAGCCCCCAAAGTACTTCCTTACAAGAAAGTTCTCGGAGAAAATTTTGAAGGAAAATAACAAAATAATGGAAGAAGAGAATCATAAACACAGTCAGGGAGATACGACATATTTCTGCATCGCCGACAGTGATGGAAACTCCATATCCATGATTCAAAGCAACTATCTAGGATTCGGTTCAGGAGTCTCTCCTGAAGGAACTGGTTTTATTTTGCAAAACCGAGGCAGTTATTTCAGTCTGGACAAGGCACATAAAAATGTTTTAGAACCAAACAAAAGGACCTTCCATACACTTTCAGCAGCAATGATAGAATATGAAGGAAAATTCAGGTTTTCTCTTGGGACGATGGGCGGCGATATCCAGCCACAGATCCATTTTCAACTTATTCAAGACCTGCTTAGATCGAAGATGAGCCCACAGACAGCACTTGATTCTCCAAGATGGGCTTTTCCGCACACGATATATGAGCAGCCTAGGCATATAATCATAGAGGAGGAGGCTTTTGACCGACTCTCATCAATGAATCTACATGGGCTCTTACCAGTTAAGAAAGAATCACTATCCTCCCTTTTTGGGCATGCTCAGATTGTTGGATTAGATAGCAATGATGTTGTCTGTGGTGGTGCCGATCCAAGAGGTGATGGTGCAGCAATCCCAGTTACATAGCTGCAGCTGCCATCGCTCTGCAAATTTTATCTTCCAGTCCATAAGTCAGAATCCAGTGAATATTGTATTTAGAGGCGATAATGCCATCTTGCCGCTAAGTTATAAATGGTAGAAATAATTAGAAACAACGATTCATAAAAAAGGAATTTTTCTGTTATAGCGACAATATAACAGCCCTTAAATATATGTTATACATGTCTTGATATGGAGGACATTTTAATAAAGATAGAATTCGACTCTGAAATGCCAATTTATCTTCAGATTTATTGGCAGATTGTTAAATTGATATCTAAAGGAACTCTTAAGCAGGGTTCAAAATTGCCTTCAAGCAGAAAACTCGCCATTGATCTCTCCGTTAACTACCACACTGTGAACAGGGCGTATGATATGCTTGTAGAAAGAGACTTTGCTCACCGGAATGAAAGGAAGCAAACCATCATTGGTCAGGATAAAAAGAATAATGATAAATTTATATCAGAATGGCTAAAGGACGAAAAATTATTGATATCTGAAGCGAAAGCTACTGGGTTTTCTTCGAAATCAATAATTCGTCTCATAGAGCGAATTTTAGACCAAGATATGTAAAGTGAATACAAATGTATATAAATTACGAATTTTTGTTGAATTTTTCTTTACTTGTTTTCCTTATGATCTTTGGCCTAATCATTCCAAAATTGACGTTGAAAACTATCCAGTTTGGCGTCAGAATACCTTCCTCCAAAATTGATGACTCCAGAATTTCAAAGATCAGAAATGGCTATACAGTTGACGTTTTATTATACTCTGCTCCAGTAATAGTGATTTTTGTGATCCTTTTCGATCGCCCTTTAATTGCTACTGGAATTGTTATCCTCGAAATAGGTGTGTATTTTGTTGCATATCTTAAGGCACATTACAAACTTCTAAAAATCGAGCAAGAAGAAGAATGGTACGCGAACGTCAACCAGGTTTCATACGCAACAATTTCCGATTATATATCACCTGTTCACGTAGTTCTCATGTTCACTCCAATGCTATTTATCACAATAATTGGAACCCTGATTGGGATGGAGATTTACCATACGCTGCCACATATTATGGCGATACATTTTGGAGCCCATGGAAAGCCTAACGGTTTTGCTGTAAAAACTTATCTTAGTGTCCTTATTCTACCTATAATCGGCTATGTTATAGCTTCTATGTTCCTGTCTATTGGCTATCTTATGACACGATCTAAAATAGACATTGAATCCTATGCCCCAAAAGACTCCTACAGAACTCAGATAATGTTCCGGAATAGAACCATCGAGTTGCTTGCATTCATTGGTATATTATCTGAGTTGCTGATATTGTCCATCTCTCTTTTGACCTGGGGCATTATTAGTATGAACCCGGGTTTTATAATTATAATTATTGCCTGGCCAGTTATGATCTTGCTGGTCGTATTAATATTTTCTCTAAGATATGGTCAGATGGGGAGCAGAAAGCTGGAGGCCATGAGAACTGGGGAAGAGGCAACCAAATCACTTGAAACTAACATAGACGACAACAAGGAATGGAGGGCTGGTGCGATCTATGACAACAAACACGATCATAGCATTTTCGTTCCAAAGAGATTTGGAGTTGGATATACCATCAACTTTGGAAACAAAAAGGGGGTCCTAGTATTCATTCTTTTAATGTCATTACCTCTTGTTGTCTTGATCATCACCTTAATGTTATTGAGATGATCTTATGACTGTGCCGCCTTCTCTTTTTGTTTACTTTCTCTCTCCGGCTATATCTCTGTTAGTTGGCATCATTTCCTTATTGGCAATGATGGGAAGTCGTGGCAAAGGAAGGAGTATTGTTCTAGTGTTTGGAATCGCTGCATTTGCATACTTTCTTGCCATTTTCTTGAAAGAAGTCTCTGATGCATTGTTTAGCGCCTTTTTTTTTAAAACAAAGCATTTGGGCATATATAGCGGTCGGAGCTCAAACGGTATTTTTTTAAATGGGACTTGCCTTTATTTTTGCGTTAATATTCAAAAAATATCTCGATTCACAGAGCGCCATAGCAATGGGACCTGAACTTGCTATGTGCGAAAATTTTGTGCTCCTCGGCGTAGTGGGAATAATATCTGTAACTCTTACAATAGAGTTTAATCCAGCAGCTTTGCCATTGAAGATTAATGTTATTTCTACGTATATTTCAGGCTTACTTCCACATCTACTGGATCGCATATCTTCATTAATCGACCATACTATTTGGGGCTTCCTCGCAGTAATGTTTGTTTTGAAAAAGTCATGGAAATACATTGTCGCTTTTCCCATAGGTTTCTTGGATTCATTTGCTATCTATTTTGACCTGGCCCCCCCTGCATATCTAAGTTACCTATCATTTTCTCTTATTGTTCTGGCAATCTCCCTCCTTTGGGCGTACGCAGCGCTAAAGCTTACTAAGAGTGTTTCATCATTTTTCGACCAGGTTCGATATATTCTGAAGATGTTTTCGAGAAAAGCCTCAAAAATAGAAGAGGCGTAAGTAATTTTAGGACCTACCGTTCAGGTCCAATGGCTTAGATAATTATATCTAACAAACCTATTCTAAAAGAAGTAGACAAAATAATTAACCGGTTCATTGATTACCACTTGGGCTCGTGGGGTAGCCAGGATATCCTGTTGGCCTTCGAAGCCGAAGACTCGGGTTCAAATCCCGGCGAGCCCGTTCACAAGGAAGGAGTTACTAATCAATTCTCTTTGATCAAATAATATGGATTTTTAGCGGTGCCGTCCATATCATATATTATCTTGTTAGAGGTCTCAAGAGCTTCTTTGATCTTGGCGGAAAATTCCTGCTTATGCTTTTTGCCATACCAATATAGATTATAGGTCTCAAGCAAAAGTCTGGGAAAACTAAAAAAATCATGAATATACGAAGGCATCATTTCCATTATGAAACTGGTTCCTGAATTGATCAGCTTCTGTTTTCTCCCCTCTAGTTTTATCTGCTTTATTTTTCCGCGGAAGAATTTGTACAGGTAAAATGAATAATAAGCGTAAGCCTGAGCTATCTGGTCCATTACTGGTCCAAGATTTGTCTCCATAACGGGGGTCAGAACATCATACCTATCCCAGTCAAGGGTAAATAGTGTGTTTTCTCTAAGCGCGCTGTCAAATACGCGTGTTCCAGGAAGTGGAGTATATATGGAAAATTGTATGGCATCTGCACCTGCCCGAGCAAGTGCCCTGGAGAATTTTATCGTAGAGATAACATCCCTTAGTCGCTCATATGGGGCTCCAACCATCATCCCAACCAAAGTGACTATGTTGTTTCTTGACAATATATTAACTGCATCTACAGACTGTGGGGTAAACTCACCCTTATGCATTTTCTTCAGTATTTCAGGGCTACCGGATTCCACTCCAAGGAACGAGATGGTCATTCCTGCATCCGCAGCAAGTTTTATAAGATCTGGATTTTTAGCGGTGACATCTGCCCTCATCTGAACGATCCATTTCATGTCTATTCTTTCGTCGATGATTCTCTCAAAGAGTTCCTTTCTCTGTTTCACGTTTGGATATACTATAAAGATATCGTCTGTGAAGAAAATCCAGTTATAGCCGAGTGTTCTTGCTCTTCTCATTTCCTCTATTATACGATCATTAGACTTGTTCCGCCATTTGTTTCCCCATGTGGGTGTTACCGAACAAAAATCGCAAGCATAAGGACATCCTCTGGACGTTTCAAGACACATTACCTTTTCATCACTCCCGAAAACTTTGAATGTATACTTGCTACCATCAAGAAGCTCAAGAGGAGGATAGGGCAGCGAATCAAGATCACCTATAAGTTTTCTCGGATGCGTTTTTATGATTTTTGAGTCACTCCTATACACTATACCGTCAATCTCCGCAAAGCTTGTTCCGTTTATAATGGCATTTGCGATATCGAAAATTGTCTCGTCTCCCTCGCCCAGAACGGAAATATCAAATCCTGATTCTATAATTTCTTTTGGAAGAAACGTCGCATGATGGCCTCCGGCTACAAGGATCGTGTCGGGTTTGGCATTCTTTATCGCACGCGCTATAAATCCTGCATTGTTATGCGCGGCAGTAGCGTGCAGTGTTATTCCAACAAGGTCTGGATTAAATTCTAAGGTTCTTTCAATTGCCTCATTTATGGTTAGATTGTCACCTTCCATATCGATAATCTTTACGGCGCTTCCCGGGATTCGGAGGATTTCGCCGGCAAGTGCAAGAAGACCTAGCGGTGCTGGGAGGAATCCCCACTTAGTCATATAAGCGCTGCCTGTTTTATTGCTTGGTCTTATAAAAACAGCCCTTAGTTGCATAAGTAGATATTTAGATATACATAAAATACTTTATTAGCAAATTTTGTTGACATTAAATATTAATACAATAATGATTTAGCACTTTTATTATATTCTTATTGACCGTTGTGAATTGTTCTAGAGTTGCTTACGCTTAACGATGATGAATTGCCGGATAATAGGTAAATCCTTAAAAGATTGCAAACTTAGATAAATAACACCCCATTGTCTTATTCATGATTCAAGACCTATACAATAAATGGAACAACGGCACGCTACAAGGCAATGATCTGACTGGAGATTTCGCAGATTTGCCGGATTTCTTAGAGGAGCTTTACAGCGATTTGAAGATAAAGCTGGAGAAGGACATTGATCCATTCTCCGCCTATTTAAAAACATTGAAAATAAACAATTTTGCAAGTTTAATTCTTAGCAGAAGACCAGATCTCATTTTGCTTTTTTCGGACTGGATAAAGAGATTACAGAGTGACCTGGAGGAGATATCCAAGAAGATCGGGGCGGTTTATTTCGACATAAGTGTGGGTATCCCATTTGGCATCAGCGTGTCATTAACATTTCAACCAAAGACCTAAACTAACATTATTTCACTGTTTTGCACATTTGTCTGACTGGACGCTCCCTCAAAGGTATTTTGATAGACGGCAATGAACGTCCTGCTTGAAGTAAAGTACATCTAAGTTGTTTACATTTGTATATTCGTATACATAAGAAAGTATGTCTAACAGTATACAAATGTATTAATATGCATAAAAAGAGAAGAATTCATGAATTACCTTATTTCAAACAAATTCAAGATTTTCAACATCCATGATGCTTCGAAGATATTCGGAAAACCTGAAAAATATGTGTCCATGAGACTTATAACTATGCCGAATATAAAGAGAGCAATTCTCTTGATCTAAAGCAAACGCCGCTGATCCGCGCGAAAACTTTATGTTTATACTAAAAAAAGAATGCCTAATGGGAGCACTGGGATTCGAACCCAGATCTACGGGTCTCTTCCGGTTCATAGATCCAGTCACTCATCATTAATCAGGTGACCCATAGTTAATCATAACCTGACTGGAGCCCGGTAGGATAGCCTGATTACCCCATGCTCCCCTATTCTTTGTTCGCTCTTCTTGATCGCTTCAATCTTCTAATTCTTTTCTTTCGCCATTTCCAGCGCATCTTTCCGCGTTTCTTCCAGTCTCTTGAACTTCTCTTCAATATTACACCTCAATAGGACAAATGAACTCAAACAAACATTTGAATTGCATTTAAGTCTTTCAGTATCAGGACTTGTTATAAATAATTAATTTAGTTCCGTTGAGCAAACCAGATACATGATACTATTTTTCTTCTGCCTCGACTTTCTTCATTACTTCCCATTCTTTTTTCAACAGGTCAAAGTGAATCTCATTGACGTAGCCATAATCTCTCAGTAACCGTACTTCTCTAAATATACCCGATTGTTTGAATCCATTCTTCTGAAGAACTTTAATTGAAGCCACATTCGGTTCAAACACGGACGAAATAAGTTTTCTCATTCCCATGTCGTTAAATGCATAATCATCGATCAAAGAAACGGCCTCAGTCATGTAGCCCTTACCCCAGAATTGCTTTCTTGACATATAACCAACATATGCGTTGCCGTTTTTCCAGTCAATCTTATGAAGGCCTATAAGACCAATAAATTCATCATTCTGCACCGATCGTATTTCAAAAACTCTGTCAGATTCTGAATGATCCACAAGATTTTCGTACCACTTAAATTCTCCATCCAGATAGTTAATTCCATCTGGGTCCCTAAGGAACCTTCTGACCTCTCTGTCATTGATCGTTTCGTATATTATGGGAATGTCGTTTTTGTCTATAATGCAAAGGAATACCTTCTTGCCTCTAGCTATAACTGGTGATACCAATTTGAATCGATTACGTATAACAGCCTACAATTAAAGTCTTTATTCCATCCTTTTCGGCGACCAAACTTTAATTATGTAATCATAATGTTCATATCATGGACGAACAGGTTGAAAAGTACATTAAAAACTTCCTGAGAACTATGCCATCCGAAGACCTCTATTTTGAAGCTATAAGAGATGTCGTGAAAGATCTGATAAAGGAATACATTAAGAAAAAGATCAATGATAACGAGGAAATAAAGAATGAAATTGTTTCCGTACTGGAGCTTTATTTAGAGAGTAAGTTGAAAGAATATGATTCTATGGCGAGAATGACTAAGGTGACTGCAGAATTGGGTTTACTTAGCACCCCAACATCTATCAAGGACGAAGCGATCAATGAACTAATAAAAACTTTCAAGAAAGAAATCGAAGAAATTATTAAGAAAACTTTTTAGTTTCCTGAATCAAAATTTTTTATTATAGTAGTTTTTGAATTAAGATCAAAAAGTGTCATTATCGATGGGTTCGGAGCAAAATTCATCATTCTCTGGTAATCAGTTTGAGACTGCCAGGTGGAAGAATTAACGTACCTGACACCCCTGTAGTTTCCAACATAATGAGAATGTATATGCCCGGTTATGAAAACATCTGGAACCTGCTCGATTACGTGATAATCATTAGCGGAAGGAATAAGTGGAGTGTTGCCTCCGTATTTTATAGCCAGATGCCTTCTTTTTAACATCTCCTCAATAGCCTTCCCGATAGTGGTGAAATTTGCCCCTGGAATTAGTTCAACCATATCATTTAACGACATACCATGATATACGAGAACATTCTTTTCTTCAAGCCTTAAATTGCAGGGATTAGGCAGAAGAACAGCGTTTTTCGGCAATATTTCCTTAAGTTTTCCGGAAAATTTGGGTTGCGGCTCCGCCAATCTGACCACGTCGTGATTCCCTGGGAGAATGAAAACGGTGACATCTTCAGGAATTTCAGACAGGTATTCAGAGAGTTTAGAATACTGTTCAAGAGGATTGAAAATCTCCAGATCATCCTGTTGGCCAGGATAAACGCCTATCCCATCGACAACATCTCCACTCAGTATCAAATATTTCAGTTCATTGGCCTCGTCTTCAGATCTAGAGATCCAGTTCATTGCTCTCTTGAAATCGTCTTTCCTGAATGTTTTAGAGCCAACATGGATATCAGATATTGAGGCCACATACACCGGAGGTTTACCATTATCCTCAATCACGCGGTACGGTATGTCTGGTCTTACGATCTCGTTTGCAAATATAACTGTATCACCGGAACCACTGCTGGTTGTTCCTATCACCCCTATAACCTCGTCCTGGAGTATCAACTCATTATCCAGGCCCTTGTTCTTTAGAAGCATAACTGCGATTGAATCGTCTGTATCCTCTATTATTATTCTCTTATGGCCGTTCTTTGTGGTATCAACGGAGTACACTATGCCAGTTACCTTTACCTCACCGCGGGTTTTTTTGGCACTTCTAATATCAAGAGTACCTCGCATTGAACTTGAAACGCTAATAAGCCTGCTGATTTTCTTGTATCTGCTAACGAACAGTTGCTGGAAATCTTCCACAGAGTTGTTTATCCTTATATCGGGTAGATCAACTTCAAAATCCATCCGGTCAGTTTTTATATCTCCTATCATCAATTTCCTGATGGTTGCCTCGTCGACGTATCCAAGATCCAGGACATCCTGGGAGAGCATCTTTGGAATAAATTTGCCCAAGCCTTCCTTTATTATGGTGTCAAGAGCTGTTGGTGAAACTAGCATGCCGTGACTGTGAAAGAATTCAAGCACATCCTGTCTGTTTGCTGCTACTAATTTCTCCATTCTTGCAATGTAATCGTTTATCGTTTATGGTTTTTTCTCATTAAGGACTTTTTTTCTAGTCTTAACTATCTTGCGTTTCAATGATTCCAAAATATTAGATGCAAAAAATGAAATGTTTCCCAACTATTATTTTGATCCATACAACAAGTCTAAATATAGCCTCGCAGATTTAACCGAAGAATGCAATCGTTAACAGATATCTGCAGCCTAATAACATCATGCAAGAAGTGTGATCTATATTTTTCCAGAAAAAGAGCGGTATGCGGTTATGGCACCGATAAGCCGAAACTTGTCATCATTGGCGAGGCGCCGGGAGCCAAGGAAGACGAAGTCGGTAAACCTTTTGTAGGACGAAGTGGAAATTTACTGAATAAAGCATTGAATTACGCAGGTATTCTGTCAAAAGACATATACATCACAAACTCGGTGAGGTGCAGACCAAAGATTGGAAAGTCTCCAAAGATCACTGAGATAAAATCTTGTTCCGATTATCTGAAGGAAGAGATATCGATACTGAAGCCGTTAATTCTTGTTCCCATGGGTAACTCTGCGATTCGGTCACTTAATATAATTCTTGGAACGAAGTTAGGAAGGATTTCTGAATTGGAAGGATCTCTAATATACCTTGACGGAAGATTAATCGCTCCTCAGTACCATCCTGCTGCAATACTACGGAATCCAAAAAAAATGGAACAGTTCAAAGACAATTTTGTAAAAATAGCTGAAATATTAAAAGATTTAGATAATGGTCTTTCTGATTCTGTTTTGTCAAATTATAAAATAAGGAAGATTAACGCCTCTTCCTCATATTCATGAACAGGAAACCACCTACTGCAACTATCACAACTGCTGCTGCTATGTAATAGTATACATCATTGGAAGACGCAGGCGGTGCGCTTCCCACCGTAAGGCTATTTCCTGATGCCGTTGAATATCCTGGAGTCACTACGGTATATGCCGGGTCCATTGTTGCGTTATAATAGACTGTACCAAACATGGGGTTGGTGAATGTTCCATGATAATCTATCGTTGTGTTTGCGTTGTATGTAAACGTAGTGATGTTTTTAGCGCTGTTATAAGACCTGTCCCAAGTGTTCAGTGGTTTGGCAAAGGCATGGAAATTTAGCATATTGCGGCCAGTTAGCATACCGTGGAATTCAATTTTGTTGAGCAAATACCCGTTGTAAGATACGTTATTCGTCACGTTGAATGCTCTCCACGACATATTCGCGGTTCTTCCATGAATAAAGCCGGTGACGTTCATTGAAAACACCATTGTCGTATTAATGAATATGTGCGTTTCATTTCCACTGGTTATCACTGATTGATTCTCGTAATACTGGAATGATATGTTCTGAAGGTAAGCCGAACTTGCATTCGCGGATACGCTTCTATTGAATGCTGCGTAGACTTGAGAGTTAACGCTCACATTTGAACTGAAAGTAAAACTTTCATTATGGCTTCCCATTGCTTCAGCAAGTAATTTAAATTTACTGCTATTTCCGCTTATTTCTTGTGTGGCCATCATTTTTGCTTGCACAGTTGCTGAGTTATCCTTTGGATTTATAGTAGCTGTAATTGTCGAAGCCCCGGCAGATGAAGCCAGGAGTGCTACCACAACAAGAGACACTAGAACTGTGAATGCTATTGATTTAGTTCTCATAATGTTAAAGAGTAAAATTAGGTATTTAACCTAATTGGTACAAAATAGGTATCTTGGATTCATAAGGTTATACCTGATAAATCTGGTAATTTGGGGGTTCGCTGATGATACGTATATCATGTGGGTGACTTTCTTTGAGACCATTGGAAGTTATTTTTACGAATCTTGAGTTCATCCTGAGACTTTCAATATCCGGGGCACCGACGTAACCCATTCCAGATTTCAAGCCACCTATGAGTTGGAAAAGAACCTCTTCGACCTTCCCCCGGTATGGAACTGCACCTTCAACACCTTCTGAAACGAATTTGTTTGCACCAAGTTTTCCGTATCTGTCAGAAATCCCTGCCTGGATTGCACCTATTGATCCCATTCCCCTGTATGTCTTATATTTGCGCCCGCTCAATATTATCTCTGTTCCAGGACTTTCTTCAGTTCCTGCAAGCAGCGATCCGAGCATTACACTATTCGCACCTGCGGCAATGGCCTTCACTATGTCACCTGAAAAGCGAACTCCGCCATCTGCTATTACTGGAATTCCGTGAGATTGTGCTATCTCTGCAACATCAGATACAGCAGTAACCTGAGGAACACCAATACCGGCAACTATTCTGGTGGTGCAAATCGAACCCGGACCGATCCCGACTCTCAGACCGTCGACACCGATGGAAATCAGGTCTTCTGCAGCTTCGCTAGTAGCAATATTACCTGCAACAATGTCAACAGTTATCTCTTTACGCATTTTTTTCAGAGAACGAAGAACGTTCTCATTATGCGCGTGTGCTGTGTCAACAACGATAACGTCTACCCCCTCCTTCTCAAGCATTATTGCTCTATCGATGTCAAAGGGGCCGACAGCTGCACCAACAAGAAGCCTCCCCTCTTTGTCCCTGCTTGCATCAGGAAATTTCTGCCTCTTTGTTATATCCTTTGCTGTTATAAGCCCAACAACCCGTCCCTGTTCGTCGAGAAGTGGTAGCTTTTCTATCTTGTTCTTGTAAAGGATCTCAAGTGCTTCGTCTATTTTTATTTCCTCTTTTGCGGAAATTACTTTCTTTACCATTATGTCTTCGACTATCTTTTTGTCTCTAGAGGCAAACTCGAGATCTCTCTTTGTAACGATACCAACGAGCTTTTCACCCAACACAACTGGAAGACCCCCAATTTTCTTGGATTCCATGATTGATTTTGCTTCCGATATTGGTGTTTCTGGTGCTATTGTCATAACGTTTCTTATTATGATCGATTCCTCCCGTTTTACTGCTCTAACAAAACCTGCCTGCTGGTTCGCAGTTACATTTCTGTGGAGTATACCGATCGCGCCGCTACGTGCCATCGCTACTGCCATATTCTCTTCTGTAACAGTATCCATAGGTGAACTAGCGATTGGAATTTTAAGGTTGATGTTTTTAGAAAACTTTGAAAAAACTTTCACTTCTTTTGGTTCTACACTTGTTCTTGACGGCACCAACAAAACATCATCATACGTCAAGCCTTCCCGAATCTTACTAAATTTATCTTTGAACATGCTGGGATAAAGCAAACTAAATAATGAATGTTTTTATTTGCGTCAAGACTGAATTCTTTACAGGTGTCCGTGTAGGATCCAAAATTCTGTGACGCGAACCTCTGGGGAGATCGGTCAGTGTTTAGTACTTCCTCATTATTTCAAGTAGGACACAAACAATGACTAAAGATAACGAACCAAAAGAGAGAGCCGTTGGGATCTCTGGTTTCTCTTCCTCACCAAACGAGAAGGTAGGCGGTTCAATAAAACTCGATCCGGAAGATTTCATTGTTGAAGAGGTACCTGATAACATGAATGAAGATCCTAACGGGAAATACACTGCACTCAAGATCCAGTTGAAAAACTGGGATACAAACAGGTTCATTTCTTTTCTTGCAAGACGTCTGCAAATAAGCAAGAAAAGGATAACATACGCAGGAACCAAGGACAAAAGGGCGATAACTACACAGTATTTCACAGTAAACGGGACTATCGATCAATCCAGCGTTGAGCTCAGGGACTGCAACGTGCTGGAGATTTTTAAATGCAACAGAATGCTTAAGCTGGGTGATCTTAGAGGAAACACCTTCACTATAAACATTCATTACGACGAGAACGATCGGGAAAAAATTCTCAGGATATACGATGAAGTGTTACAAAACGGAGGTTTCCCTAATTTTTTCGGCTTGCAGAGATTTGGAGAAATTAGGACAAACACACACAAAATAGGAAGGCTGATACTGGAAGGGGACATTGAGAGGGCAGTTAGAACTTACATTTACGATAGAGAGATCGACACCGAGGATTATCGCGTTCAATTCGGAGAAACAAACGATCCATGCCTTGCCTTGAACTCATTTCCTAAACATCTCTCCTTTGAACGCTCACTTTTAGGTTATCTTTGCGCACATGGAGAGATAAGGGACGCTTTTTCTGTCCTCCCTCGAAATCTTGCAATTATGTTCGTCCACGCATACCAGAGCTACATTTTCAATAATGTACTTTCTGAAAGGTTGTTAAAGTTTGGCAGACTAGATAAAGTTGTTTCTGGAGATATTATGTATAAGATAGATGAGCTGTTTAATTCTGCAAAGGATTCAGAAATCAAGGAGAACGGTTACAACATGGATAAGCTTCAACAATTGTCTATTACGGACAAGATTAGGCCTACGATAATCGTTCCGGGCTATGAATCTGTCATACCAAAAGGGGATGAGGGTGAGATAGAAGCACGTGTTCTGGAGAATGAAAGAATTGAACTGGAACAGTTCAAGATCCTGAACCATCCTGAACTTTCTTCCAAGGGAGAAAGAAGGATAATAAGCGCAAAACCTGTTAATTTTATAATAAACAATGATGGAAGCTTTAAATTCACCCTCGGAAGAGGTATTTACGCTACGTCGTTTCTTAGAGAATTTATAAAATTTTAGGAATTTTCAATTACGATTTTTAATTTCCGAATGTAAAGTGTCTTTAGATGCATTCGGTCTAGATCAAACCGACTTTTTGCAGCTCTTTCTTCACTTTTGTTACAGCCTGCTCGATCTCACTCTCTTCCTTCGCACCGGTGCATACTACCTTTCCGGAACCGAACAAGAGAAGAACAACACGAGGTTCTTCGACCCTGTAAACCAAGCCCGGGAATTGCTCAGGCTCATACTCGACATTCTCCAAACCCAATGACATGGCTATGTCTGTTAGATTGAGTTCGGATTCAAGATCATAAACCGCGACTATATTCTGAACAACAATCTCAGGTTTATCAGTAACCTTGATCCCTGCCTTTTTTAACTTGCTAATAATGATATCTATTGTTTTCTTAACATTTGCTAGGTTTTTCGCACCCGTACAATTTACCTTTCCACTCCTGAATATCAGGACTGCTGTCTTAGGTTCGTGCAGTCTGTAAATCAATCCTGGAAACTGCTCCGGCTCATATTCAGAACCATCCAGCGCCAGGGCGATTCTACTCAAATCAAGATGTTCAGCCAGAGAGGTTGAAGCAACTATATTTTCGACGGTAATTTTTTCACGTTCACTCATATATAAACACTTGAGGGAGATATTTAAATAGTATTTAAACCTGATTCAGATTCCACTGCTCTCTGCGTATACCAAAATCAAAGCTATAGCTGCTCATTTTACGACTCTGGGCTTTATGCCTAATTTGCAGTAAAGTTGTTCTAGAGAGATGTTTCTCTCTTTACAAGTTCTATAGCCGATTTGATCTCGTCCACAGAAACCGAATTTTCCAAGGTGCTAATGTCTCCAGGAACCTGATTGAGAAATACTGCTTTAACGACTCTTCGCATGATCTTGCCACTCCTTGTCTTGGGAAGGGCACCTACAACATGAATTTCGTCTGGCGTGTAAATAGGTCCAAGTGTTTCCCTTACATGGTTCCTCAGTTTGGAAACAATGTCGCCATCACCTCCCTCTCCTTCCTTCAGGACCACGAAAGCAATGATCGCGTCACCTTTCACTTCATGGGGACGGCCAAAAACAGCGGATTCTGCAACTTCGTTGGAAGATATCAATGCGTCCTCAATCTCAATGGTGCCTAGTCGGTGACCGGAGACCTTCAGTACCTCGTCGGCACGACCAAGCAACCAGAAGTAACCGTCGTGATCGTTGACGGAATAATCCCCTGTATAATACATGCCATATTTTTTGAAGTACACCTCTTTATACCTCTCATCGTCGTTGTTCAATGTCATGAACATACCGGGCCACGGTTTCCTGAAAACCAGGAATCCTTTTTGACCGGTTTTTACCTCTTTGCCATTCTCGTCAAGAATGGTTGGATCAATTCCCGGGACGGGAAATGTTGCCGATCCTGGTTTTAGCGGAGAAAGACCGAGTCCATTTGAGGGAGATATCACAAAGCCACCGGTTTCTGTCTGCCAGTACGTGTCGATGATCGGGGTTTTTGAATCTCCTATATTCTCAAAATACCATTTCCATGCTGCTGGATTTATCGGCTCACCTACGGTTCCAAGGACCTTCAACGTGCTGAGATCGTGCATCTTCGGGTATTTTGTGCCATATCTCATCAGAGTCCTGATCGCTGTAGGCGAAGTGTACAGCATGTTCACCCTGTACTTCTCGATTATTTCCCACAGCCTATCGGGCGCAGGATACGTTATTGCACCCTCATAGATTATCGATGTCAGGCCAAGAAAGAGAGGAGCGAAAACAATATAGCTGTGTCCTGTAACCCAACCTATATCGGCAGCGCACCACCATCTGTCATCGTCACCAGGATTAAATGCCCATTTCAGCGTATTCGCAACCCATACAGAATAGCCACCTGTAGAGTGAACTACACCCTTTGGCTTTCCGGTTGTGCCTGAGGTATAGAGGATATACAGTGGGTCGTTTGCATCCATTTCTTCTGGCTTCACGTAATTGGCCCCATGACCCATAACGTCATCCCACCATACATCTCTCCCCTCTTGCATCGGGACATCTTTACCGGTCCTTTTAACCACGACGACTGTCTTGACCGTTGATGACATCGTAAGGGCCTCATCAACGATCTCTTTCAATTTTACAATTTTCCCTGCACGGAACGAGCCGTCTGCAGTAACGACGAGTGTTGCCCGAGAATCATTGATTCTTTCTGCAAGCGCAGAGGCACCAAATCCAGCGAAAACGAATGAAAACGTTGCACCTATACGTGCAGCAGCAAGCATGGCAACAGGTGCTTCCAGGATCATAGGCATGTAAAGAATAATTCGATCTCCTTTCTTTATCCCCATGTCGAGAAGGGCCTTTGCAAAATTATTGACACGATAATATAAACCGTCATATGAAACAATCTTCTCGTCACCGTTCTCAGCAACCCAGATATAAGCCACTTTATTTCGCTTTCCACCAAGTACATGCCTGTCAACCGCATTATAAGAAGCGTTTAGTTTTCCGTTGACGAACCACCTGAAGAATGGTGGATTAGAATCGTCCAGTACCTTATCCCATTTCTTGAACCAGTCTATTATGCCTGCTTCACGATTCCAGAAAGTTTCAGGTTGCTCCAAGGATTCCTTATATACCTTTTTGTATGATTCTATCGCTGTATGGTACCTTTCATCCACCGGCAAAGTTATAATTTCATCTTCTGCTTCTGTCATGATTAACTGTAATTGATAAAGATATATATTATTTGTTGATCGAATTCTTTGAGAAATATGGTATTGCAAACTTTTAAATAAAGATCTCAGTTAACTTTTTATGCAAATCGGAGGTAAATAAATATGACGGATTTTCCGGAACACGGCTTGTTCGATAAGGCGCTCATGGCTGATCCAGCCCCACTTGGTCTGGCTGGTTTCGCTTTTACGACCTTTTTATTGAGCTTTGTCAACGCGGGATTTCTCGGAGGAACAAGCGTAAGTGTGGTAGTTCCGCTTGCGATCGCCTATGGTGGACTTGCCCAGCTCATAGCAGGGTCTTGGGAAATGCGACGCGGCAACACGTTTGGCTTTACCGCGTTCACCAGCTATGGTGCTTTTTGGGAATTCTATGCACTGTTGAATATATTGCCTGCTGCTCACCTGGTTGTTGCGCCACCTGCTTTCGCTATTGGATGGGCACTGATCCTTTGGGGAATATTTACGCTATACATGTGGGGAGGGGCGATGATGGCAAATGTGTCCCTAAATCTTACATTCCTGACACTGTGGCTAACTTTCGTGCTTCTGGGTCTTGGAGCAATTTACACAAATATTACATTAACACATGTCGGCGGATACATGGGAATCTTTGCCGCGTTCTTCGCCTCTTATACAAGCTTCGCTATAATCATAAATTCAATAAGACCGAATACCGTACCGACAGGACCGGGGATACATCGCAGGAAAAAATAAATTTATCCCATATTTAGAGCTTCCTTAGCTTCATCAGTCATCATTGATGGATTCCAAGGAGGTTCCCATACGAGTTCCACATCGGCGGCTTCAACACCTTCCATGTTCTCCACAATCGTTTGAGCCTGTGAAAGGATCCACGGCGTAACCGGACAGGTTGGAGCCGTCATTGTCATTTTTATATAAACTCTGTCTCCGTTAATCTGAATATCGTAAACCAAGCCTAAGTTGACTATGTCCATCCCAATCTCTGGATCTGAGACCTGCTTAAGCTGCTCTAATATCTCTTCCTTGGTTACCATGCTCTCTCCAATTCAAATATGTATAACTATTACTTAACCATTAAGTAGCTTTTGGGGAGAGCTTGACTCAATGGATCAGAGAACTTTCAAGTCCATGTCATAAAAAGAAGGACCGATACGCGGAATAAAAGCGTTCCTTATGGACTCTATGATTAACTGCTCCCTGACAACTTTTGTTCTGGAGATTTCCCCAACAATTCCTTCTTTGTTTCCTATGTTGTTTTCACCATAAAGAACCTTAAAAGCATCTGATTCGTTTTTGCCATTCTTTATTAAATATACTATATTTTCAGGCACCTCGAAGCCGCTGCTGTACCCTACAGTCGCCCTAGAGTATCTGTCAACAACAATGCAACAATGGAAATCCAGCGATTTTCCTGTCACCGGATCCCTGTAGACACCAGATTCAATACCTAATCCATAGTCTCTGTCTCCAAGCGCCTTTTGTGCCCTCTTTAGCGCCATTCTCTGTGTATCGTTCGCGAGTGGTTGATCCGTATCGAGATCATATTTGTCGATCTTCTCTACGATGAAATTTTTCATTATGCTTTTGAAGAATAAACTGGCACTGTTAACCTTAAGATCGTTTTGTGTTGCGATACCGATTCTTACAGGCAATATCCTATGCCCATTTGATCTGACTTCATGGTTCAGTATCCTTGTTGAACTCAGGGGGAAAAGGTCCTCTGCTAGGACAATTGGAACAGATACTATAGTTAGGGGTTTTAGACCTGCCTCTGTTCTCTTCTTGTTTATGTCTAATGCGACTTTTTTAGTCTCCTCCGAGACGATGATAAAATCATAGTCGTTGCTGGAAAGCGTGCTGCCGTATTTGGTGTCAAGGGGGTAAATAGAGTATGACCTTTTAAATTTAGACAGATATTTCTCCAGTCTTGCTTTCCTGTAGCCGTAGGTTGGAGCACGATAATATTTGTGGGACTTTAAATACTTATCCGATGTAAGTCCAACTATCACTTCATCAGCTACGTTGAAAGCCGCATCGATCATGGCTTTGTGGCCAAGATGCAGCCTCGAGAATGTACCCCCCAGAACAGCCCTCATTTTCCCGCAGAAGATACTTGTTCGTTATAAGAAAGCTTTTTCTTCAGCAGTTCGGATAATTTACGGATACCGGAGCTGATAGCAGCTTCATCTGAGAAGGTATAATTCAACCTCATACTGTTCCACTGCTTCTTTGCAGGAGAGAAAGCATTTCCGCTCACATATATGACACCACTTTGCAAGGCTTCCTTTAACATCTCAGTCGTGTTAATTGATGGATCAACAGTAGCCCAAAGAAACATACCACCATCTGGCTTGGACCAAGAGGAACCTTCCGGAAAATATTCATTTAGCGCATCCAGCATGGTGTCTTTCAATTTGCGGTATAACACTATAGATTTTGGTATCTGCTTCTTGTGGATGTCCCTTTTCAAGTACTGCCAGGCAACAAACTGAGAGAAAGTGCTGGACGAGAGATCAAGTGCCTGCTTAAGCAGATTGATCTTTGAGATTAACTCGGTTGGGGCCACAGTATATCCAATTCTCAGGCCGGGACACATGATCTTAGAAAACGTTCCAAGATAAATAACCCGCCCTTCTTGATCTAAACTTTTCAGAGTGGGCATTCTCCGTCCGGAGAATCGAAGTTCACCGTAGGGGTTGTCCTCTATTACCGGGATATCATATCGTGAGGCTATTTCTAAAATGTGTTTTCTTCTATCCTCGTTCATAGTAATTCCGGTTGGGTTTTGAAATGTCGGGATTACGTATATGAACTTTGGAGGATGACCTTCTGCAACAAGCTTCTTCACCACGTCTTCCGTCAGATCAGTTCTCATCCCCTCTTCATCCATATCTATGGAATGAAAATCGACAAGATTCGCGTCAAATGCTGAGATAGCACCAACATATGTCGGTTCTTCAGTTATGATAGGCTCTCCGGGATTGACAAGTATTTTCCCAAGCTCGTAGAGGCCCTGCTGGGAACCTGAAGTAACGATTATTTCCTGCTCGTCAACGTTTATGTTTTCTGTCTCTTTTATAAGCCTCTTAATCTCAGATTTCAAGGCGTCGAGACCACCAGTATTGCCATACTGAAGTGCAATGTCGCCGCTCTCCTCAAGAACGTCGTCCATGATCTTCTCCATGTCCCCTATGGGAAAGGTCAACGGATTTGGCATACCGCCGCTAAAGGATATAATGTCCTTAGAGGCTGCATACTTGGAAAGTTGCCTGATTTCAGACGGCCTGATATTTCTCAAAAGGTTAGAATATCGAAACCCCATACATATCAATACAATATTCCTTGGTAGCTAATAAATTTAGCAACTAATTATTGAAATTTTTTCAAAAATTTTAACAAGATTAAACCATCTGCTCTCTCTAGTTTATCAACAACGAAACAGCATTTTTGGGATGGTGAAGGATATGCGCCCCCATAACACACCGTATTTCATTTCTTTCCATCCAGAAGGAGATTTTCTAGATAGTATTTGATTACCTTTTTTGTACCGCGCCTTAGGACATCGGAGAGGGAGGCAGCGGACACGCCCATGGATTCAGCAATTTCGGTGAGAGTCATTTTCCTATCGGAATCAAAATATCCGTGTGAATATGCTGCTTCCAGAACTTCCTTTTCCCTTTCTGTCAATACGTCAGAGCTCTCCAGCGAAATATCCTCAATCTTCGGCATGAGCCCGCTCAGCTCAAGCGTCTTTTCTATAGTTTTAAGCCTGTATGAGTTTTGAATGAGCAATCGAAAGGCAACAACATCTTCTTTTATATTTCGTGTTCCCAACACGACCGCATCCGATGATGAAAAATACCTGCACGCGGAACAACTCGGAACTTCAGCCCATATCGTGTTCTTTCCGACCCTTATAATGCTCAGACTTATTTTTTTCAATCTAATATAGGTGTCTTCAAAATTATCGTTTGAACAAATAATTCTGTGGATCGTAGTATTCTTTCCAATCTTAAGGCGTTCTACTGAACAGCCACTACTCATCTCCGACATAAGATTCGTGACCAGACAGTCTGATCTCTTTACCGAAACTGTTACTTCGAGGGCTCCTTTGCTTTTTTCAGACAATTCTGTTCAATCCTATGATTATACAAAATAATAAACCAGTTAAAAAAGTTACGTTAAATCTATGAACCTTGCAGGAATTTTCCTCCAGTTAATCTACACTTGATTCTATTCGAGATCATTAAGGATCGATTTGGATTCGTTTACCAGCGCTCTAGATATGAGATTCTTGAATTTATCCCTTCGTACATCCCCAATCATGTTTCCACTGAATACTGAATCATAAACTTTCCCATTGCTGGAAACATACATTTCAAGCCATTCATTAGGCACGCTCTCCTTACCTGCAAACCTTTTCAGATTTTCCGGATAAATAATTCTTGAAGTTTTTTTAATCAGAAAGTCGAAAAGCGCAGTGGATTTTAGCTCCAACTCTTCGTCTGCTTGGTGCGCGAGATAATCATGCTCCGTGAGGCCAAGGAGTTGAGTATTGATACCGGATTGCAATAAAGATCTCGACCAGCGGAGCACTGCTTTCTTTTCCACGTCATTAATAGATTCCAAGGAACTTGCGCGTCCTTTATTTACTAAGAATATCAATGCCCAGTCAGTTATTCCGAGATCATGAAGAAAGACCGCTATGTCAGGCAGATTCGTTATGTTCTGTTTCATGACTGTTGTAGAAACAACAGTTCGAAGTCTATGTTTTTTCGCCTCTCTCAGCAGATAAACAGTGAGATCAAGCAGGCCCAAACTTCTACGGATTGCATCGTGAATCTTTGGATTGATTCCGTCCAAGCTCATTATTATCCCGGAAGCGTTATTTTCCAACAAAAAGTTCATGAATTCGCCGGAAACCAACGGAGATGCAGAAGGCATGACATAGTAACGAATATTTTCGCTAACAGAGAAGCTGATCATTTGCCTGAGATCTTTTCGCAACATGGGATCTCCACCCGTAAAAATTATCACCGGGGAAATATCTTTTGCCACTGAAAGTTCATGTATGATGGTTTTTATCTCATCAAGAGACAGTTCATCTGGAGAAGGGAAATGTTTTGAGTCTATTATGCAATGCATACAGTTGTACTCACAGGCTGAGGTAATTTGCAGAGAAACGTAAACGGTTGGATTATGCAATGGACATCGCTTCAAATAGTTAACGATTTGAGAAATTTACATACAGAGCCTAATATGTTAGGTTTATTTGGTTTCGAGGATGCTCGACGAATGAAATATATACGCTAAAAATAAAGTTACATTATAGTGTAGAAAGCGTAATATTGAGATTCCCTGCATAATCCGTAGGAGGAGTCATAACCTCTAATTTTATGATGACTGTTTGGGCTGGATGGATTGGCGTATTTATGCCGCTAATAACCTCAATAAGATGAAAGCCACTTGTGGTGATCAAAGCACCAGCTATCTCATGAGTACTATGACCATAATTTGTGACAGAAAATGAGAATGTTTCCCCAGTTCCTGAGTTAAGAGTGTGAAAATCTTGTTGCACGTATCGTACATTTGGACCAAAGAAATGGTCGGATCCGGTGTATTGAGTGTGAATACTAAGCCACATTACATTGACAGTATTTTGTGTTTCCATATGGGTCCCCACAAAGAAACCGGTAACGGAAATAATGACTATAATGGAAATGATAGTGATACGCTTCCTGCTGAACAAGAAGTTTTTGCTATATCCTGTCTTCACGGGTTCCATTGTTAAGAAATCACCGTAACAAATAAAAGGATTCGCAGGTTTCCTTGTTTTATCTATTCATCCTGATAGACTGGGGGTTTTTGATTCATGGAGTAGTAAACGAGCTTAATATCCAAGAGAGATTTTTGCTTATAAATGGTGAGAAAATGAAGAACACCCTAAGAATAAGTACTCTCAAGTGCGTTTAAATGAACAGTTTGAGGCAAATGTAAGAGATGGTTTAATATTTCCTGAGGACCAGCCTATCCACTTATGGCTGCAACGAGTTTTGGTACGATCTGGAACAGATCTCCAACGATACCGTAGTCGCATTCTTCGAATATTGGTGCTGACTTGTCCCTGTTAATAGCCACTACAATCTTTGAGCCACGCATTCCGGCAATGTGTTGGATCTGTCCGGATATTCCGACGGCAATGTACACATTAGGATTAACCTTTTTACCTGACAATCCGACCTGCCGATCTTCCGATAGCCATTGATAATCTAAGCAAACTGGCCTGGAGCCAGCAAGTTCGCCATGAACAACTTTTAACAGGGGATCAACGACAGATATAGACTCTTTCTTTCCAATTCCGCGTCCTATCGAAACTATGACCTTTGCAGATTCAATATTTACTCCAGTGCCTTTTTTCTCTTCTTCAGATATGATAGTTATGGAAGAATCTGGTAAAGTCATTGCCGAAATCTTGGATTTCTCCGGTACTTTAACCTGGTCAGCAAAACCTGGGGCTACAGTCAGAACTTTTGCATTAGAAATAACATCAATTATTGATTTACCACCAAGGGAAAGACTGCTCGTTTTACACTTGGAATCCGCTATCTCAAATTTACTTATCTCAGGAATTGCTATCTGGCCCAATGCAGCGGAAACATAACCTGCCACTTCCCTTCCCAGTACGGTTGAAGGAACGAAGAGGAAATCATAGCTGCTCATAAGCTCTGAAATCTTTTTTCCAATGGCATCAGTTTGTAGATTGCCGTCCAGCGAGATTACTTCCTTTGCTCCATACTCTGATACGGAATCTGCTTCATCCTTTGGAACAGCAACCGAAAAATCAAGAACTGATTTCAAGCCTGAGATCACTTGCGCAGCCAGAGATGAATTCTCGGAAAATACCAAAGCTTTCATCTTGTCGCCTCCTTTAGAATCTTACCTACTTCAGAAACACCCTTATCCACATCCTCAAATATTATCTTCTTCCTGTCACTTTTTGGAGAAATCTCACTGAGGATTTGTACAGATCCACTTGGCTGTATTTTTGGTGCCTCGGTGTGTATTGGTTTTCTTCCTGCAGCCATGATCTGCATAACTGGCGGGAGTCTAGGTTCATTAATCTCTTGACTGACTGAAACTATAGCAGGCTTTTTTGCACTAATAATCAGGCTCTTATTTTCAAGATTTCTCTTAACTTTTACTGCATCGCCTTCGATGTCTATTGAGACGGAATTGCCTAGGAGCGGTTCGCCCAATAATGCAGAGAGCTGCCCTGAGAGAAATCCGGAGAATGTATCAGCAGATTGATTACCCAGAATAATTACGTCGTGCGGCAATTCCTTTATTTTCTCGGCTAAAACCCGAGCAGTGAAAAGATAATTACTCTCCTTGTAGCCCGTGATGATATATCCATCATCAACTCCCATTGCGTACGCACGTTTCATTGATGCTGATGATTGTTCATTGCCGAAAAGTATCGCAGTAACTTTTCCTCCATATTTCTCTTTCAGTGTTACTGCAGCCTCTATTGAATTTTCACTTAAGGTTTCCAGTTTTGCGGGAACTCCATTTTTTATAGGTTTTCCTGTCCCTGGGTCAGATCTTATCTGTTCTAAGTCAAGCATCTGTTTTATCAGCACAATTACGTTAACCATTTTCATCATCCACAAGTTACTTTCCCAATAACGATCAGGCAATATTAAGATGATTTTCTCATACTATGCACCGCTCGTTCTGGGGCACATTCATAATCACGATTTTGTTATAAATACTTGTGCAGAACACATTTAAGTAAACTCGTATAGAACGGGTATTGGATTATAAAAAGTATTAAGGAACCATGTGATTATTACATATGAAAAACCAATTTTCTGAAATATTTTTGAGCAAAGGAGTTAACTATTTACTTGATGATGTTCCACTTGTCAACATCGTCCAATTTCTTGATATTAAGTACGACTCTGACTTGGCTGACCTAGGCCTTTTTGTTTCCAACGAAGTGGTAGAATCAGCCGATTTCATAGATCATGAGGCAAAACCAATCCTTAGAACGTGGAGTGTTCTGGGAAAAAGGATAGACTATGTCAGAATATCTCCAGATCATAGAAATTTATTGAACAAACTGCTTTCTTTTGGAATTGTAAGAAAAAGTATAGAATCAGACTTTCCTTTAACATACCATTTTCTATCTGGCTACTTAATATCCGATTCAGGATTGTTCTGTACACTTACTCTAACTGCGCAGACAGCTTATGCTATTTCAAAATATGGAGACCGAAATTTGAAGGACAGATACCTGAAAAATTATTTGTCTCTTGACGACCCATGGCTTGGAGCGACGTATTACAGCGAAACACAGGGAGGAAGCGATCTTGGCGCCAACAACACCGTCGCTACACAAAGAGATGATTCGTGGGTCCTAAATGGAACCGATAAGTACTTCGCAAGTGACGCTGGACTTGCCGATGGAGCAATTGTCACCGCCAAGGTAAAAGAGGGATATGGTGCAAAAAATTTAGGAGTGTTCTTTGTTCCAGCGTATAAGGATAACGGGGATCTAAATTATCAGATTAGAAGGCTAAAAGACAAACTGGGCACCATAGCAGTCCCTACCGGAGAGGTTGAATTTGTAAATTCCAATGGTTTTCTGATTGGGAACATGAACAAGGGCGTTTATTATGCAATGGAAATACTAACAATTTCAAGGATAGATGATGCAATAGCTGCAGTGGGAATTGCGAGAAAAGCCTTATGGGAAGCTTATTTGTTTGCGAATCAAAGGGAGGCTTTTGGAAAGAAGATAATAGATCATCCATTGCTTCTCAGAGATTTTCTTGAGAACGAATCTGAGCTTGAGGCGGCGATATTCTTATCTGTTCTCGCAGCAGATAAATTCTCAAAATCTTCAAAATCCCAACCTCCTTATTCAGATGATTACAACTACGCCAGACTCCTGTCTCACATTGCCAAGAATATGGCATCCTGGACATCTGCAGAAGTCACTCGCTATTCCATGGAAATTTTCGGCGGAATAGGGTTCTTTGAAGAATTTCCCGTAGCAAAATTCCACAGAGACGCCATTGTAACGTCAATTTGGGAGGGAACTAGCAACATCCAAGCCCTGGATATGCTTGAAGCGATTCAGAAAAAGAAAGCCCATATTTTATTCCTAAAGGAATTTGATCAACTGACATCTGCTATACCTGACGATAGAGTGAGAAGTATGCTAAATGAAGAAAGAGGAAACCTTGTTTCCTTTTTAAATTCCATGCTAGAATTGGGAACCGGTGAGCTGTTTGCCAAGGATCTGTTATCAAAATTAGGGGAATATGCATCGTCCGTGCTTCTCTATTCCGTTGGATTCAGTGCCCGCTCACAAAAGGACAAAAACTCAATCATAAATAGTGCAAACATATATTTCTGGAGACATTTCCGCAAAAATGAGATTATGCCTGCAGAATTCATTTCAGGAGAAAAATCAGAAGGTCTGAAATGGATGTTGAAGAAACATTAATGCAGGATGCATAAAGGCAGTGTTACTTAAATTCAGTTTTTCATAAAAAATTTATTAGGTTAGCGTCGTACCACTTATGTTTATCTAAGTAGACATAATTTGCCCTCCATGAAGGTTTTAGTTTTTATCAAGCAGATCCCAGATGTAAACATGATAAAATTTGACGAGAACACAAAGCGGATTGTCAGGGATGGCGTACCTCTTTCCATGAATTCTTTTGATAAAAAGGCTGTTGAGGAAGCGCTTAGGCTAAAAGATACCTATGGCATGGAAACAATAGTGGCCTCCATGGGACCAACTCAGGCTTCTCAGGTATTAAATGAAGCACTTAGAATGGGTATTGATAGGGCCGCACTAATATCGGACAGAAAGTTTGGCGGATCGGATACCCTCGCAACCTCCAAGATCCTGTCGGAATTTGCAAAAATAGAGAAACCAGACCTGATATTGACAGGTAAGTATTCCCTCGACGGAGAAACTTCGCAGGTTCCTCCAGAAGTGGCTGTTTTCTTGGATTACCAATTTCTTTCATCTGTTTCCAAGATTGAAACTATAAATGAAGATTCCATAGTTGTAGAGAGAGATCTTGAGAGAGGTACTTCCAAAGCTAAGATCGCTATACCTGCCGTTTTATCTGTAAGCGAGAAGATCAACAAGGCACGTGCTATTAAGCCCGGAACCCCGGACATGTCTTCAAAAATAGAAATTTTTGATTCTGTTAAAATCAGCTTAGATATCACTGGACAGGAATTCAGTCCTACAGTGGTTCAGGGCACAAAATTAATGGAAAGCAAGAGAGAGGCTACCATGCTTAGCTATGAATCCAATGTTTTTGACAAGATCATGAAAATCATCGAAAACAACTCCAAAACTGGCAACAACACAGAGAAAATCCAGGTTAATGACTATGAGAATGGGCATGATTCCATACTATCTGTTGCGATCGACGATATTCAGATCTCCGAAGAGATCTCCTCGAAATGTGCTGAACTTGCTTCAAAAAACTCGTTAAACACAATAATATTTGGGAACATAGAGCCTGCTAAGGCTTCGACGCTTGTTGGAAATAAGTATTATTACGTCGGAGCAAAAAACGTTGATGAGTTAACTGCATCCCTTTATAATTTTATCAATAAAAATAGCCCAAAATATGTAATATTTCCATCAACAATCAATGGACGAGACATTGCTGCTTCTATTGCTGCTAAAATGTCCCTTGGTTTGACTGCAGACTGCGTTGATCTGGATATTGCCAATGGAAGACTAATACAGTACAAACCAGCTTTTGGGGGAAATGTTGTCGCATCGATTTATTCGAAAACAGATCCCCAGATGGCTACGGTTCGCCCGGGAATGTTCAAAAAAATGATCCCAAATTCTAGTCCTGAAATTATTGAACTGCCTTCTGACTATATGTCACAGATACAAGTAATTGAGGAAACACCCGTTCCTAGCGAATTTACCCCATTGAATTCAAAAAATATTGTTATAGGATTCGGGAGAGGGGTTAAAAACAAGAACTTTGTTCAGGAGATCGTTAGGCTAGCCGGGAAACTTGATGCATCAGTTGGAGCATCCAGACCTGTGGTGGATATGAAATTTGTTCCCAGGCAGCAGCAGATAGGACTTACCGGCACGTCCATATCTCCGTCCATCTATCTGAATTTAGGGATATCAGGACAGCCCAATCATGTTGTTGGAATTCGCTACTCAAAGATCATAATATCGGTGAATAGCGATCCAAATGCAGAAATATTCAAGTATTCAGACTATGGAATCGTTGCCGATTTAACAGAATTTGTTAACGATTTTAATTCTTATCTTGACACCAAGAACAAATAAACATAATGCTACAAATTTCACCATGAATTCAATGACTAAGCTTAAGTAGCTTTAATAAATAGAGTAACTATACAAAGTACATCACAATGGTGGTCAAAATGATAAAAAATATAGACTATGTGTTTCACGGAACGAATACACAGGATGGCGCAGGTGTAAAGCTAAAGAGAATTTTTGGAGGACACGAATCCGCCAAGATAACGGATCCATTTCTTCTACTTGACCATTTTGGATCCAATAGAATCGAAGACTACATCGCGGGCTTCCCATGGCATCCCCATCGAGGAATAGAAACTGTGACCTATTTGCTTGAGGGAAAAGTTGAACATGAGGACAGTGAGGGACATAAGGGAACGATATATCCGTCGGATATACAGTGGATGACAGCAGGTAGCGGTATATTTCATCAAGAAATGCCGAAACCATTGAATGAAAAGGATCCGCAAGAATTGCTTAAAACCACTGGTATGCCAAACAGCGTTGTAGGTATGCAGCTGTGGCTAAATATGCCGGCTTCCAAAAAGATGTCTATGCCTACGTATAGAGATTTCAAGGGAAATGAGTTTCCTAAAATTGATAACGGTAACGGAGCAATCGTCAAGATTGTTGCTGGGAACTACTTTGGGATAGATGGTTTGCTTGAACAAAACCCGCTGAAGACCTCATATTTTGATGTTTTTATGGAAGATGAATCTACTTTCGAACTCAGTGTAGAGAATGGGTTAAACTCCATGATATACGTAATCGCTGGCAGTGTAACAAGCGAATCGAAGGCAAGGGAGACACTTGCAGCAGGAAATCTCGGCGTATTCTCAAGGAACGGTGAAAGAATTGTCCTGTCAACAAACGGTGGCAAAGCAAGGTTTATCTTTTTGGCCGGAAAACCATTAAACGAACCAATTTATTGGTATGGGCCAATAGTGATGAACTCTAGGGAACAGATAGATGAAGCCGTTCCTGAAATATTATGCACTGTTATGCATCTCTTTCTTGCAGTCGCTGGAATTCTCAATAGTTGCCCTGATCTGGATGGTACAGGTAACTATTCTTCATAGAATACCAGGAGGCACTGCCACTCACGGTAAACGGGGTACCGCATAGGCGTAATCCCTTGGCAGAGATAGATAATGAGGATAATCTATCCCTGCTGAAGGTTACACCACAGTTATTGCATTCAGATTTTTTCCAGATTGGGTGCTTTAATTTTCCACCACATACAGGACATTCAGAAGAAGTCCCCTCTGGATTTATGTACAGTGTTCTGTTATTGGATTTATAATCTACAAATTTTTGGAACAGTCTGTATGGCCATCTGCCAATATCTGTTCTGAACCTCTTAGACTTCGGAGTACTATTCCGTCCCTTGCTGGCTTTATTGTCTTTTTTATTATCCTTATATTTCTTTTTTTGCCCCTCCTTTTTTATATTTGTCAAATTCTCGAACACGAAGGTCTTATCTCTGTTATCATCAACTATTCCGGTCGTTAGTTTCTGGAGTTTGTCCCTTACGACATTCTGCTGTCTGTGTGTTGCCTCTTTCAGTTTCCTGATCCGTTTGGCGGGATTCTTAATATGCTTCTGTATCTTTGTTCTCTTCCTCGTGTAGTCCCTTTGAGTTTTTGCTATGTCGGATGTATCTATGGAGTTCACCTCAACTATCCTGTTATTTTTTATTACTGTGTAATCAACTGATTTAAAGTTTAAATCAAATCCTATTATATTATCTCCAATCACAGGCTTATTATCGCTTCCTGTTATGAACGTGATGTATACTCTACTTTCCGTTAATAATACCTCTGATACGGGATGATTGGAGTATTCACTGAATTTCTTATTTTTATCAACAATATCGATGTATTCATACTCATGAGGCTTTATTGTTATCCTTACTTTATTATCCTCTATCCTTGCCAGCTCAGAATCTATCCTCATCGATAGTCTTTCTGCTTTAACGACCTTCAATTTCCCATTATTGTTTTTCTTGTATGACCTAAGTATTGCTATGGCAGTTCTGCATACAGGATTGATATGGTGCTTTGCATAAATCATGTTACTGTCATAATATCTTTTCAACGACCTTCTCAAGGTGATCGGTGAAGGCAGTTGATTATTATCTGATTTTGCTATTGAATATGCATTGAGTATGGCCTTATTTGTTAAATCCCGCATGTCAGTTAGATATTTCAGTATGTTACTCCCTGGAACATAACTGAATGATATGGTTCTTTTCTCGCCGATAGATTTCCACTTATGGCTCATCCTTTTACCGCATCCAAAATATTCTTCATCTTATGAGACCTTAACCCGTACAACCTTGCTGAGAATGATGTTATTATGGATATTAAATCCCTAGTTAGTTCCTCATTTGCCGATGGTATTTCTTCCCCATCCACCTCTATTACTCTTGTACCATGGATTTTGCATATATTCTCTATCAGATCAAAGCCAAACCTTGCCAGCCTGTCCTTATGAGTAACATATATGTTATTTATTTTATCCTCCTCAATCATATTCAACAGTTCAGTGAATCCCTTTCTGTTGAATTTCAATCCAGATTTTATATCGCTGAATACCTGTGCATCCATGTGTAATGATTTCAATCTATTGATCTGGTTATATAGATCATTCTTCTGATCGTTAGAGGATACCCTTGCGTATATTGCATCTATTCTATTGCTCTTTACCCCTAATATCCTGTTTATTTCCTCCTCAGGAACCCTTCTGAAGTTATTTGACAGTCTTATGCAGTGTATTTTCCCCTCACGATCCCATCTTCTCAATGTGGTTGCATCTACCTGCAGTATGTCGCATGCCTCCCTGATTGTGTATATTTTACTCGTATATATTACACAATAATACATAATTATATATAAATATTCCCATTAGCAGTTAAAACCCTCATTGATTTAAGAAATAACACATTTGTTAGGGTAAAAGAGTCAAATTTTCTCTAAGTGGCAACTTGATTATCAGGAATTGAAACAACCCATTCCTGTCCCCATTCTTTCAGATCCATTAATGCCTTGTTCAGAGCCTTGCCTTTTGATGTGAGCTCATATCTTACGCGAAATGGCCGCGTGCTCTGGACATTACGTACTATAATGCCGCTTTCCTCGAGACTCTTTAGAGTGGACGAAAGTGTTTTTGAATTTATTCCGTTTGCTGTTCTCAATAGATCATTAAATCCACTTGGCCCATCATCAAGATATCTTATGACTATTAGTTTCCATTCAGAGCCTATTTCCTTTATTGCCTCGACTATGGGGCAAATTGTCGTACTACCTTTAATATTCATGTCCTTAGTATCAGGTTTATAGCTTGCCATCTACTTTACTGTAAGTTACCTTAGGTATTTAACTGTAATTATTATACCTGAGTGGGAAAAACAATGGCACAAAATATTGTAGAAAAGGAATGGACAGTAGATACAGTGCACAGCAACTTAGGATTCTCTATAAGGCACATGATGATCAGCACGGTACGAGGTAAATTCAAGAACTATACTGCGAAGATCACCGGCGACCCCACACATCCCGAGACACTGAAAGCTGATGTAAGTATAGACTGGAAGAGCATAGACACGGATAATGAGATGAGAGATAACGATCTTAGAACAGATAAGACACTCCTCGGGGATGATAAATTTCCATTCATCACATTCAAAACAGAGAAAGTTGAAGTTTCTGGAGAAAACTTGAAGGTTTCAGGGGTTCTAGGAATACATGGGATTCAGAAACGCATAGAGTTGACCGGCGACTATGGAGGCAAAATTATTGATCCTTATGGTAATGAAAGATTCGGACTCTCAATGAAGGGGCAACTTAACAGGAAGGATTTTGGCCTCAAGTGGAACAAACTAATGGAAGGGGGAGGAGCTATCCTCTCTGATATAGTGAATCTTGATATTTCGCTAGAAGCTTTTTCTAAACCATAGATTTTTTTTACTATCGAGTTTGGCTTCATCGACCCAAACTCCTGAATTTTTATCTGCATAAAGACGCGATGTGTTATTAGATCAATTGCTACAAAATTTAGATACAGCCCGCAATGAGTCAACCTAACTGCCCGTTAATCTAAAGAGATTGAATAGAACGAAAAAGAATACAACGATTAATACGTTCAAAATGGCACGCTAAATCAGGTTGCATGAACTTAGTTTTGGAAGTGTGTGAGTTATGTAGTTATGCACGCTACAATATTCATATATGCATTCCACTTCTATTAACGAAAAAATTAAAATTGTAGGTGTTGTTATCTTAACTGTTACGTCTAATATTAACATTGACACATACTCAAATTCTGTGGATGTATGAAGGGGGGCAATTCTGTGAAAGAATTTGAAAAGATTATAGTTGCAGTTGCCATTGCTTTGGTCGTGGTCAGTGCATA
Source organism: Thermoplasmatales archaeon (assembly GCA_026127925.1). NCBI lineage: Archaea > Methanobacteriati > Thermoplasmatota > Thermoplasmata > Thermoplasmatales > Thermoplasmatales archaeon. The sequence goes on along the minus strand of JAJSLM010000001.1, from coordinate 230,452 downwards.
CTTTGCTGTCAACATTTATTATTCTGACCTTAATCAACCAAAGAAAATTCCATCAAATATAATCGCATTAAAAGGGACTCAATATAACTTATCAGCAGCAAACGGATGGTCGATTGGTACTGGTTCGTCATATAATAGTAACGTTTCAGGAACCATCGTTGGTTCTTGGAACTCAACAAAACTAACTGCTTTGGTAATATGGGTTGGCTACAACAAGTCAGAACAAGCTAATCTTGATAAAAATGCCACTTATTCTCATGGAGAATCCTTAGATCTTAGTATCTCGGCGGGACACTATACATTCTTATTTACCACAAAGTCCAGCGATGATACCGTTACAATTGTTCAAAACATTACATTTTTACCAAATTCCCATTAATTTTTCGTATATCTGCAGTAGTGGTATTATTTTCAATTTACACAGAAACTAGAGATATGGAAGCGAACGGCCTTAAAAGCCTACCCTGAGTCATGTAATATAGTCATTCTTCACTTTCCCAATCCATTCAACACATAGTTTCTCTCACAGTAAACCTAGTTGCTTTCTATCCTTTGAAGCTTTCAGGCGTATGTCATACTACGTTAACAATGAGGTGAAAGGAAGATAGAGATATTTTGAATCAACCTTTAATAAATCTGCTAAAACGAAATGTTAAAGTTCCTACGACAATAAGCCCCAAAAAAATCATCAGAATGGCAGAGGAATAGCGGAGATAAAATATCACGTAACCTGCTATGATAGAAGAGAGAAAAATTGCACCAGAGCTTGAGGCAGAAACAAAACCACTCGCTCTAGAAAATACTTCGAGATCCACTTCATTAAGCATCAAATTTGATCCTGCATTTTCTATGAATCCTGAAATAACCCCGAATATGATGAAAATGATTATGAGATAAAGATATGATACAGTAAAGTCGACAAAAAGTATATCGATACCGGCCAAAACCAACCCACCTCCCATTATTTTGAAACCGTTTTGATTAAATTTTTTCGAGATTAGAGTGCCGATAATAGTTCCCGATAATAAGGAAACCAAAACTCCGCTTAGAAAAAGAGCGGATAGAGATAGTTTAATCTCTACCAAATATACAATTATAAGATCAAGCATACCAGCGAATAGATTAGAAAGTACACTTGTCAATATAATTCCCTTGACAACTTTACTCTTTTTGACGAAATCATAACCTTTTTTTATTTCCGTAATGAATTTTAATTGCGGATTCCCTTTATTTTGCTGGGTTTTGGAAGGTATAAGAATGAGGAAGATTATTGCTGCTATTTCAAATATGGCCAAAAATGTAGTCGTGAGGTACAATGAATATACCAACGTTATTCCCAGAAAAGCCTGTCCTATTAAACGACTTGCATTAGCCACCGTATTCTCTAAGGATACGCCAGATCTATACTGCGACTTTTTTAGAATGGACTTCGATAGGACGTTGTATAGACTGCCCAGTATCTCGCGGGAACTACTAAACAATAATGTCGCTAAAATCAATAAGGATACTTTTGCTATTAAAGTTGAAAATACATAAGAATATGGAACTATTAGAATACTTATAATAGCCAAACATAGCCCTGTAAAACCAATTAGTTTCTTCTTTCTGGATGTATCCAGTAAAGTCCCAAATATAGGGGCGCCAAAGAAAGGTATTATGGAGATTGAATCGATAATACCAGAGATTATTGAAGATTTTGTTATTTCCAAACTAACCCAAAGAATGTAAATTATGAACGCTGATGCCGGAACAGCCGTAAGGCCTCGCATCGAAACATAAAAATAAAAATCCTTATTATTTGCTAACTCCACGTTATCTATACTACTCCCTTAAGGGACAGATCATTTGTTTAATATTATTGTTTGCTAGTCCCTGAGACCATCATCTTATTCTTCGGTGTTCATACCAAATTTTCCGTCATACATAATATGACCAACAGTGTTCTTTTTGCTATTCAAATCTGGTCTGCCGCATCAAATAGTGGTCAAGGTTTGACATTATCTTATAGCTCTCTAAGACTCTTGGATCAGCTTTTTGATAGGGTTATTGCTGACTTATAAAGTATTTCCGTCCCATTGGGGAGCGCATCCTCGTCAACATTATACGTTGGACTATGTTGAGGGCTGTCAATTCCCTTCATTTTGTTTCCTACTCCAAGAAAATAGAACGTCCCAGGTACTTTTTGAAGATAATACGCAAAATCTTCTCCACCCATGTCAGGATCTGGATGCAAAATATTTTCTGGGCCAAGTATTTCCGAAGCCACCTGTTCTACGATTCGGGTTACTTTTTCATTGTCTACTACCGCAGGATAACCTTCCTGGTAATCAAATTCGTATGTTGCTCCATACGCCTCACAGAGATGAGAGAGTAATTTCTTAAGATTAACTTTGATTATATTTCTTGTTTCGTCATCAAACGTTCTGACTGTTCCAGTCAATTCTGCATGTGCCGCTATGATATTATACCTGTAACCAGCCTGAAAAGTACCGAAAGTCACAACTGTGGGTCTCTTTGGACTTACAAGTCGAGACACTATTGTCTGAGCCGTTGTGACATACTCCGATGCAACCATCAGTGCATCGATTGCTTCATCGGGTGCAGAACCGTGTCCGCCTTTACCATGAATTCTAATTGTGAATTCGTCTGCATTTGCCATTGCCTCCCTGTAAAAGAAGGCAGCTTTTCCACTTTCGAATCTTGTGAATACGTGCTGGCCGATAACATAATCAACACCATCTAGCGCTCCACCATTAATGAGATGGACTGCCCCTCCCGGAGGACGTTCTTCTGCTCTTTGAAACAAGAGTCTTATAGTTCCATGCTGTTCCGCTTTTCTAGCAACAGCAACTTTTGCAAGGCCCAAAAGCATAGCCATGTGTGCATCGTGACCACAGGCATGCATTACCCCTTTATTCTTGGATTTGAAAGGTACATCAGTTTCCTCTGTGACAGGGAGTGCGTCAACATCAGCTCTGACGGCCACTGTCTTTCCGGGTTTCTCGCCGACTATGTCCGAATACAGCCCTCCTTCTTTTATCTCGTGAACCTGTAATCCAATGGTTTGAAGCTCATTCTTAATTCTTTCGAGTGTTTTATCTTCCTTGAAGCTCAATTCCGGATTCTCGTGAAAAAATCTTCGCATTGATACGATATATCTTTGGGTCTCTTCATTAACAACTTCTCCTGCCATCAGGAGATATATATTTTATATCTAAAAGAGTTTTTCATCGATTACCACAAAAACATAGAAAGATAAGGAGATATTTACCGCCAAACATTAATGCTCCGCATATTCCATGAATAGCGACTGTGCTTTCTCGTAATCATATTGTGTATCGATATCAAATAAGTACATCTCATCAGCAATCTCGAGGAGGGAGACTTTTTCCATGTTCTTGACTATTATTTGTCTAGCACCGGCGTCGCCTTTCAAAAGAAGCAATTGATCATAAAATTCGTTGGGAAATATGGCAGGATTTCGAGGATATCTTTTGAAGGAAGCAGACGCTATATTTCTTGGATTGTTATCCTGGATAGAAACCAAGTTTTTAATCAAAGACGATTTAAAAAAAGGCTGATCCCCATTCATTATTAAAATTCTATTGAATTTATCTTTTAGAGCATCTACAGCGCAGACGATAGAGGAGGATAACCCATCCTTGTAGTTTCTATTGATGATATAATTTTCTTTAGGTAGATGGCTTTCAAGAATCCCGTAGTTTTTGCTATTTGCAACAATATATACACTGTCGATTCCAGATTTGCGAACATTGCTGAGCACATACCATACCACAGGTCTCCCGTGAAGATCTGCAACAAGTTTGTTGCTACCGAATCTCTTTGAGATTCCTGAACACAAGATAACTGCGCATAGGTTCTCAAGAGACCTACGTGTTGATTCCATGACCGCACAATATAGCAATAATGAATATTAATGCTTGAAACTAACGCTTAATTAATGGATGTTTGAAAAATTCAAGTTATTAATTCTCCATCATAATAGCCGATCCAAACTGTCAGGTTCTCCACACAAATCATTAAATAACAAATGTCTATATGTATGAGAATGTCTAGCAATGAGCTAAGAAAAAACGTGTTAAATAGAAGAGAAATACTTTTTCAAGGAGTTGCCGGATCTGCACCGGCTGGTGCAGCTGTAGCAACCATGACAGGGGCTGCACAATATTCACTTGGTGCATTGCCTCTCGCTGCACTGATTGCATTTTTTGTTGTATTATTGAACGCATACATTATCACGAGGGTTTCTAAGAGAGTTGCAGGTTCTGGAGGATACTATGATTACAGCAAACATGCCTTTGGTCCTGTTACTGGGGCGTTTACTGGATGGATGTACATACTTTATCAGATTTTCGCAATGGCTTTTATAGCCATGAGCATCTCAGTTTTTCTACCGGCGTTACTCTCTGAAATTTTCGGGATAAATCTTCCACCATATTCCTGGGTGCCTTTATTACTGATCTCGTTGCTTTTTGGCTACTTCGTCTCTGTCATCGGCATTAAACAATCCCTTAGGTATGCAATGGTCATGGGCACACTAGAAATAATCATAGTAGTTGTTATAGGACTTTTCATAGTACTATCGAAGCCATCTATCAACACTGTTGAAGTTTTCACGCCAAAGTTTGCCTCTGGTGGCCTAAGCGGTGTTATGCTTGGTGTGCTTTTCATGTATACTGCTTTTTCAGGGTTTGGTGCGATGACACCTTTGGGAGAAGAAGCCAAAAATGCTAAGAAAATGGTAGGTGATATGATCCTTCTTTCTTCAGTTATACTTGGACTTTTCTTCATTTTCGCAGCTTATGCTTTCACCGTTGGTTGGGGGCCCTTGAATATGTCTACATATGCTTCCAACCTAGTTCCAGGCGTAATTCTTACTAAGAATGATCTCGGTATGATAGGGGCTATTATTCTAACAATTTTTTATGTGAACAGCATTCTGACCGATCTGGTTGTTTTCTTCAACAGTTCTTCAAGAATCTCTATGACACTGAGTAGAGACAAGGTGTTTCCTACGTTTCTCTCAAGGATTCACGACAAACACCAAACACCTCATATCTCCGCAGCGGTAATAGGAATTGCTGCTGCAGGAGTATCAATTGTAGGAACTTTAACTATAACTGGCTTCAATGCATGGTTGATGGCAGGGGTTGTGGCTACACTTGCACCTCTGCTAGTACATGCGATTGCCAACGCTTCACTTCCGGTTCTAAACAAAAGAGCTACGAAAAAATTCGGGGCTTTAAATGTCGCTTTACCAGTAGTGGCAATAGGGATCCTAGGATTCATCTTTTATGGGACTTTTATATCAATCGATGAGGCAGTAATTATAGGGTCTATCGTATTCGCTGTATGGGTTGTTGTCGGAATAATCATCTCAATTCTGAGGCGGAAGAGTTATTCGTTTACTTTGCAAAACAATACTACTGCAGTTGAAGGCGAATAAGCTTTTATGACATTGATTAATCACACAGGAAACGAAGGATGGGGCAATGATAGTTCCGATATTGATGCAGCATACCTGATTGCATACCAGAAGATTCAAGCAAATGTGAGAGGTTGTTCAAATGAAAAATGGTGTTAATATTTCGGAAGGTTACGCCAAAATTTTTGGTATAAAGATATATTTTAAGCTATTCAAGGCAGAGAATGAAAAAGCAACTCTTATGACCATGCATGGTGGCCCGGGTATGTCTCATGACTATCTTCTCCCTGTGGCCGATCTTGCAAACAGAGGTATATCTGTCTTATTTTATGACCAGTTTGGTTGTGGAAGATCGGAAGAACCTGAGGATTTATCTAAATTCTCGATCGATTATGGAGTTGATGAGGCAGAAGAAGTACGTAGAACACTGTTATCTGATAGTAAGGTATTCCTTCTTGGATCTTCGTACGGAGGGGCTCTTGCTCTTGCATACTCGTTGAAGCATCAGGATAAACTTCATGGCCTTATTCTTTCTGGAGCACTTTCCTCTGTCCCGTTTACGGTTGTCGAGATGCACAGGTTAATTAATAAGCTCCCAGATTGGGCGAGAGACGCTATTAACTCGAATGAAGCAAGCAGTATTGCTGGACCTGAATACCAGAAAGCAGTTGACCTCTTCTACCACGAACATTTTTTGAGACTCAAAAATTATCCGGAACCTGTTTTGCGCTCCCTCAAATATGCAGAAGAGCGTAACGTTTACCGCATAATGAACGGATCGAACGAATTCACAATTACAGGGACAATTTCCGGCTGGGACATAACAGAAAGGATTTCGTCAATAAAAATTCCAACACTGATCACCACGGGTGAATATGACGAGGTTACGCCGAAAGTTGCAGAAATATTAAACAATAAGATAGATGGGTCAGAATTGGTAGTGCTCAAAGGATGTTCACATCTTACAATGTGGGAGGACAGAGAAAGATATAATTCGACCCTTGAAAAGTTTATTCTTTCAACAAAATAATGAAAGAATTGTGCATCGATCTTCTTGTAGCGATCTTATTGAACAACCTTTGCCTTGAGGCAATCAAACATATTCTTGATGATCTTTTCAGCCTGGCCGGTTATCATACGTTGTCCCATCGATGCCAACTTCCCACTTACATTTGCGTCGGCCGCCCACTTCATGGTTGTCTGACCATTTTCTTCAGTCAAATCTGCTATGACTTCCATATCAAGATTGCCGCTTGAGCTAACACCGTTACCAACTAACTTAGCGTGTGAAGGTGACTGTGCCTCTTTTACCAGCATGTGCATCTTTACTTCAGTCTTTATGAATGCAACCCCCACTTTCAGAGCAATTGTATAATCTTCAGGTGAAGTTACATCAATTCCCTTGAATCCTGGCATACAGGAAGAAACCTGGTTCGGGTCCATCAAAAGATTGTATAACTTTTCTCTAGGTGCCTTTACCTCAAACGTTCCATCAAAATGCATATTTTTAACCTCCTTAGTATATCACAAATTCAATAATAAGGTTTACCAGATAAACAATATCGGAGAAACATAATTATTTGACTCGCTGTTAGCTTAGTAAGAAGAAAATACAATAATGCTTCTGGTATTTAAGAAAATGAGAACAGATAGATATGTTAGAGAATTTTGCCTTTCCAGCAAGAACTAGATATTCTAATAATGCATCGAACTCTACGATGTTTGAGGCTTTTTACATAAAAGAATTAGGGACCAAAAAAATTAAAAAATTGGAACCTGTAATAATTGAAGGGATTTCAATGAATCATTGCTTGCTTGATATTTCATATCTACCTGAAGAAACAACCACGGAAACGCTTAAGAATTTTCCTTTTCTGCTAAGATCCGTCAGTAAGATAAATCGGTGGAAAAAGATCTCATTCAAGAAACCAAAGATTATGGGCATTGTTAACGCCACTCCGGATTCATTTTTTCCGGCATCGAGGATTTCGGACATACGCGACCTTGACCGGCTGATAGATTTAAAACCAGACGTAATTGATGTGGGAGGCGAAAGCACGAGACCAGGAAGCAAAGAAATTTCTTCTGAAAGTGAAATATCACGTCTTCGCCCGTATATTGAATATATTTCTACGACTTCAAACGTACCTCTCTCACTGGATACACGACATCCAGAAACTGCAAGGAAATTCGCACAGTATATTTCGTTTCTCAACGACATTTCGGGATTTACAAACAATGACATGGTGCAAGTGGCGCTGGAGAACAGAATAAAATGCATAGTAATGCACATGAGGGGGATTCCGGAAAACATGCAAGATCAAACTGTTTATTCAGATATCGTTCCAGAAGTGATTTCATTCCTGTATAAGCAAGCACGAAACCTGCTTGAAGCAGGTATTTCTACTGATGACATAATAGTGGACCCAGGTATAGGTTTTGGAAAAGATATCAATGGAAATTTGAGTATTCTTCATGATATAAAGTCCTTTGAATTCGGACCAGACCTATTGGTGGGAACTTCGCGAAAAGGATTCCTGGGGAAGATAACTGGTGAGGATGTAACGGGAAGGCTACCTGGAACTATAGCTACCTCAATATATCTCGCTCAAAATCATGTGGATTATTTGAGAGTTCACGACGTAAAAGAAAATAGAGATGCTATAGAAGTAATGGAAAAAATGTATCTTGAGTGAAATGAAAAAGATCCCGTTTCTCTAGGCTTTACTTTTAGGTCTCTTTGCCACACAATCAGGACATATTCCCCTAATGATTAGATCCATGTCTTCGACCTCAAAGCCATCTGTGTTTATCAAACTCATCAATTTTTTTTCATCCAGATCGATGTCATAAATTTTGCCGCAGCCATTGCATATAAAATTAGCGTGAAATTTTACCCTTGACTCAAACCAGGTTGTATTTTTGGATTCGAAGGATTTCAAAGCGCCCGATTTTTCCAGTGCATAAAGGGCATTATAAGTAGTGGCAAGGGTAATTGTGGGCTCATTCTCTTTTGCATTTCTAAAGACCTGTTCAGCCGTGAAATGTCCTGGAGTATTTCTGCTAACAAAGTCTACAACTGCGAGTCTTTGCGGCGTTATTTTGAATCTGGCATTTCTAAGTGCTGTCACGTAATAGTTCAATAGCTATCAATAGTATTACTTAGTAATTAAAATTTGTTGATAAAATGATATAAATTATGTAGCATTGTTTTAAACCGACTTTGATTGTGGCACCGTAACTTCGTCCACAGAAATATAGGTGAGTTCAGCTGTATACGGAATTGCAAAAATGTTGAGAACCGGAACAATACTGAACAGTGATCCAAGAAGGATTACGATAGCACTTGAGCCATCCTTATTGAACAATTCAATAAACCAGTTAATGGATTCAGAGAATCCCTTAGATTTCCCCAGGATCATGGAGGCTGACATTACATATATTGGAACGCTGAGAACACCAACGACCAATATCGAAAGGAACTCGTCGACATAGCCGAGCAACGCACCGATAATTATGATTAAAATTACAGGTTTTAGAAGGTCGTGAAAAGTGGGAATGGCCCTTTCGAAGGTTGAATTCAAGTTTACGTTTCTATTATGGATTACTTCCCTAGCACCGTACATTGTAGCGTGTAAAGTCAGGAAATAAAGCACCGCTATTACAACCGATACAATTGCACTGATTACATGAGCGAGGATGGATGCTGCTGTAAAAGAAGTGATCGAATACCCAGAGAACAGAAAGAACGACATTGCCAATGCTCCAAGGATCACCATCAGTATAATTTCCACTACGAGCAATACAACTGAAGGAATCACAATTGCGAGGTTCTTCATGAACAGGTCAAATGCTCTGGACAATCTACTCTTTCCAGCCGTATCCTGATTTGTAGAAGCGACAGAAACTGCCGGACCGCTGGAAGAACTTTCAGATGAGAAGGAATAACCACAAGAAGAGCAAAACTTAGCATCATCTAGATTTTCAAAACCACAAATGGGGCACTTCTTTGTCATTACTCTGATCGCCTTTCCTTTGCCACGTTGAAAGAATCCAAGCAACTGCAACCGTTTACGCTCTTAACTTGTTTGTAAATCATCTTAACTGGGCTATAGTGAAGTTAATAAAAATATTCGCTATTTCTTTCTTTGGTGATTCACTGGCTATTCAAGATCTGCATTCGAAGAGCAGCACATAACAGCTAAGTTGACAATTAGGAATTGAAACTAGAAAGAATAAAGATTTAATTAAAACTGTTATCCGGCACATAATGAGAGTAGTAGGGATCACGGCTCCATCTACGGATTCTGGAAAAACAACAGTAACGTTAGCGATTCTGAGCAAACTGAAGAATTCTACCGGCGTAAAAATAGGCCCGGACTACATAGACGGCGGGATATCTTCAAAATTGACAGGAAATAGAACCTGGAATATGGACCGATGGATCCAAGGCAGGAACTACGTTAATATACTTCCGTCTCTGGCCAATAATTTCGACTATGCAGTGGTTGAGGGCGTAATGGGTATGTATGATTCCGGCACACAGATAGATCTTAGCACCCATTATTATTTTGAAAAGCTGAAGATCCCGTATATACTTGTCGTGGACATCAGTAAGCTTGCAGAATCAGCTTATTACATTGCTAGTGGTTTCATCCATAAATCGAACATAGGTGTTATACTGAATAAATACAGTTCGGACAAACACTTAGAGATGGTATCCAGAGAGTTTAAAAAACACGGCGCTAGAATAATAGGGGCCATCCCTAACGATAAAGAATATTCTATTCCTCAAAGACATCTTGGCTTGTACACGTCCCTTGAGATTGAAAATTTGAGAGGCATGGCAGAAAAAATCTCAAGAAATATAGATTTTTCCTTTATAGAGAAAGCAGGAACAATAAAATCCAGAAAGGCGAAAGTGAACTCAGACTCGCATGCATTGCAACGGAATGATCTTAAAATAGCCGTGGCACTTGATAAGGCTTTTAATTTTTATTATTCTGATTCTCTTTTCAAGCTTGAGGAACTTGGCAAGGTACAGTACTTTTCACCACTGAAGGGTGAATCACCTGATGACCCTGACTTTGTGTACCTCGGCGGGGGGTACCCAGAACTCTACGCAGATGAACTATCGAGCAATAACAAGGTTTCGGAGTTTCTAAAAAACCATTCTGAATCAGGAAAGCCAATTCTTGCTGAATGTGGAGGCCTGATGTACCTTGAGAAGGAGATGGTTACAGACAAAGGGAACCTAAGGATGGTTGGTGTCTTCGATGGCAAAGTTAACAAGAATTCCAAGCTAACTTTGGGCTATACAAAACTTAAAAGCAAGAAATCCTCGATTCTGTTCAGGAAAGGTGATCTGGTTTACGGCCATGAGTTCCATTACAGTACCATTTCCGATGATTCTGAAAAAGTCTTAACAAATATACTGGGGAGGGGGATATCTGGTGAGGATGGGATTCAGGTACACAACACGCTTGGAACATATTCTCATTTTTCTCTCTCAAGATACTTCAAAAGGCTCTATCGCCTAATCCTTGAGAATAAATGAAAGAGATAGTCAGCCTATCTCTTACGAGAATAGGACTGTTTATATTTGATTCTCCATTTATCCCCCAATGGGATTCGAGCACCTTAAAGGTTTCAGAGACATATTTCCGGAAGATGCACAGGTAAGGCTTGAATTATTCAGTAAGATGGAGGATGTGGCCTCAAGATTCGGTTTTGCGCCTATCGAGTACCCAAGCGTAGAACCACTTGATCTGTTCAGGATAAAGTCCGGAGACGAGTTGGTAAAACAGACTTTTTCATTCAAAGACAAGGGTGGAAGGGAAGTAACACTGATCCCAGAGGCAACTCCATCCACGGTCAGGTTACTTACCTCCAGGAAAGAGATCTCTAAGCCCGTAAGATGGTACAGTATGCCAAAACTGTGGAGATATGAAGAACCACAATCTGGAAGGCTACGAGAGCACGTACAGTTTAATGCGGATATTTTCGGTTCTGATTCTATTTACGCAGATGCAGAAATCATTGGGCTCGCGGCAAATATCCTTGATGATCTTGGCCTGAATGAGGAATACGAGATCAGGCTAAATGACCGGAATTTGATGAATAATATACTGAGTAGCCTCGGAATCTCAAACGCTCCAGCTACTCTTTCTATCATAGACCATTACGGGAAGGTGGAAAATGATACCCTTCTATCGGAGCTTAGTGATCAGGGAATAGATGACGAGCAAGCTGAATCGGTAATTAAGCTCCTAGAGAAAAACCTGAATCCACCCGATCTTATGGACTTTCTCTCTTCACTGATCTTCATGGATGATAAAACCGTGGAGAATGTTAATCGCCTGGAAGATACCTACGCCTTGATTAAAAAGTATACAAGTACAAGAATTGTTGTGAGTCTTTCCACAGTCAGGGGTCTCGGTTATTATACCGGTATCGTCTTTGAAGGCTTCGATAAGAAAGGAGAATTAAGAGCTATCTTTGGAGGCGGGCGATATGATAACCTTTCAAATCTTTTGTCTGAACAAAGCATCCCTGCCGTAGGATTCGGAATGGGCGATGCTGTGCTTGAGATTCTCATGAAAAGAACAGGCAAATGGAAATCCGAACCGAAAAGAAAAAGGTACGCCGTCTGCTGTACTACGAAAAAACTGGCGGATCGTTGCATAGATCTTACTATGGAGCTAAGAGATTCAGGCGCCTCTGCAATATCGGACCTGAACGGTAGGAGCCTTTCGGCTCAGTTGAAGAATGCTTCATCAAATAACTGTGACTATGCGGTTATAATTGGCGAGAAAGACATAAGGTCTGGAGATGTAACGTTAAGGACCCTTAAAACGGGCGAGCAGTCTCAAATCTCAATAGAAAAGTTACTCAAGGCTGTAAGAGGATAATCACAATTGGGATTTGTTTTGGCTCTCTCCGCTCCGTTGGTTAATGCGCAAAAAAGAATAATAATGATCATCTTTGATCACCGAAAACATAAAGAAAGTTTAATTAGAATGGTTTTACTTTGCTCTTTATCTCATAAATTTTAAGATTGATCAAGATGGATAAAAAAGAAAGAAAAATAGTGATACCCGGTGAAGAAATAGCTACTACAGAAGAGTACGTTCCGGGAAGGAATACCTATGAAGATCATGGCAAGATTATCTCGCTCATTTACGGATTTCTCGACATTAGCGAAAGAGATCTCACAGTTTCAGTTTTATCGATAAAGACCAAACCGAAGATTTTTGTTGGTGCCATCGTGTATGGAAGGGTTGTAGAAGTTGAGAGGGGGAGAGCGGTTATCGAGGTGTCCGTAATGGTCGATAAGGATCATAATCTAGTGGAATACGTTGCCATAGGGCGTGCCGATCTTCCAAGACAGAAGGAAAGCGACAGGGATTCCGGAATGATGATCGGCGACCTTGTAAGAGGAAAAGTCATAGGAATCTATAAATCGGAATTGAAGATAGGGTTGCTCGGTAAGAATCTCGGAGTGCTTAAAACAATATGCCCGAAATGCAGGACAACCATGATACGGAAGGGCTCCGTGCTATTTTGCCCAAACTGTGAAAGAACGGAATCTAGAAGAGTAGCCGAGGACTACGGGGATATCGTGCCAGAAGGTGTAGTGAGATGAAAAATGATGTTAACAGGATAAAGGACGTGGAGAAATTATCAAACGAAGTTGACTCCATGAGGAAAGAACTGAATGACATGAAAGAGGTTCTTAGAGGATTAATCCAAGTTATAATGAGCAGGGACGATAACCAAGACATGGACGATTACAATTGAGGTCTGAATAAATGATAATGCCAATGAAGGTTCTGGAAGAAAATTTGAACAAGCACGTTGCGTTACTACTGAAGGACAATAGAGTTCTGGATGGTGTCCTGACAGGGTATGATGACTATATGAATATGGTTCTAGATGAGGTGGAAGAGGCAGGCGAAGAATCCACAAAGAAACTTGGAACTGTTATAGTCCGGGGCAGTAACGTAGTTCGCATCGTTCCAAAATAATTTACCAGTTTTATTTCTATGCAGAAAAATTTTGATAAAGACATATAAAATGATCTGAGAAACCCGGAGATTGATTAATTTTCCCCTGAGTTCTCATTCAAATTTTACCGTTCTTAAATTGATAACTTATGAAAACTGAATAAATATTGTTTATAGGCCGGGTCCGGGAATTGAACCCGGGTCCGGGGATCCACAGTCCCCAAGGATACCCACTACCCCACCCCGGCCATGCTTGCCCCTAATTGATCAGAAACTAATTATTATTTCTGCTCACCTCACGCAAAAATCTATGGATGATCCACCGTTAAGGTAAAGACAACACAGTCTACTTTTGCCCGATCCATTGTGTGATGTTTGTAAATCCTTGGAACAGTTATTGCTGTCTTGTATTTTCTAATTATCTCACCATGTGCCTTATAGAATTTTTCCACGTATTCCGAAGACTTAGAGTTGTGAATTGAATAGATCACTCCAGCCGATTCAACCGCTTTTTTTAGGAATTTTCTATCGGAATGCGTCATCACTGATCCGAATGGCGGGTTCATTATTACCGTATCTACTGGTGAATTAAATTTTGAGACATCTTCATTCAATATTTCTATATTCAATCCTTTCGCATTTTCCTTCAAGACTTCAACCAGAGTTGGATCCGATTCAACTGCATATACTTTCTTAGCTCCTAACAGAGCAGCTCCGACAGCAAAAATCCCATTTCCAGATCCAAGATCAGCAACCATCTTTTCTTCAATGTTCCCATCCAGATACGCGGTGTTCAAAATGTTGGAAGCGACGATCGTATCAGTTGGGTACTGTTCAAGGTCAATGCGATAAGCCCTATTCCCCTTTAGCTTCTGAAGAAATATTTCAAGCTCTTTCTTTGATCTTATTTCCTGCATAATTTATTTTTCTGGGTTGCCGATAGCGAGGTCAATAATCAATCTTGCCTCGGATGCTGATTCCTCTCTGGATAAACCTCTAGAGATCAAAAGTTTCTCAATCTTCCTTGTCGCTCTTTGCCGTCTCCAGGTCCCTCTTTCGTGTGCTGCAAGAACGATATATTCAGCGACTTCGCGATCGATATTTATTCCAAAACGTTCCCTTATTTTGAGTTGCCATACAGGTACAAGAATATTGGGTATATCCCTGAGATTATCTGAGTTTCTACGTGCCTCTATGATGCTGTTAATGTCCTTAGAATCCCTGACACGTTTTGGGAATACCATGCTCTTTCATTCTCTCATGTTAGATAAAGCTTTTTGTGACGCAAGGTCAAATGTGAAAAATCTCATTCATTTTTGACGGCTAGAACTGGGTCCATAAATTATTCCATTGAACATATAATATTATAACTGAATGTTAAAAAAAAATAATGGAAAATATCAGAATCAGACTGATAAAAGGGAACTTATCACCGCTTTGGATGAATGTAGCCTGTATTCTGCTTCATCGAATATTACGCTATGCACCCCGTCTGCTATCTCTGCCGAAACCTCAAGACCTCTGTGTGCCGGGAGGCAGTGCATGAATATGTAATTTTTATCTGCATGCTCGCAGAGATCAGAATTCACCTGGTACGGCATGAATAACCTTTCCCTGGCCTCCCTCTCTTTTTCTTCGCCCATGGAGACCCAAACGTCCGTGTATATTACGTCTGCACCTTCAACTGCTTTAACTGGATCCTCGAGAATTTCTATCTTTGACTTAGTTTCCCTTGCAATCTTTAGAGCTGCATCAAGCAGACTCTGATTTGGCCCATATCCTTTTGGTCTGGCTACGGAGATGTCAGTTCCGAGGATAGCTGAAGCAAGGATAAGGGAATTACTCATGTTGTTGCCGTCCCCGACATAACTGAATTTTAAGTTATTTGTTCTTCCTTTCTTTTCAAGAATGGTTGCGAAATCTGCCACTATTTGCAGAGGGTGTTCAAGATCATCGAGAGCGTTGATCACCGGAACGGACGATGAACGAGCGAGTTCGACCATTTTCTCATGTGAAAAGGCCCTATAAGATATGACATCAACGAGTCTCGACAGGACCTTGCCGGTGTCTTCCACAGTTTCTCCTCGCCCAAGCTGCATGTCATTAGGATTCAAGTATATGGCATAACCTCCCATCTGTACCATTGCAGTCTCAAGAGACGTCCTTGTCCTCGTGCTAGGCTTTTCAAAAATCATGCCAAGAACTTTGTTCTGCATGCCTTCAACAGGTGTATAACGATCTCGCTTAAACCTAACAGACTTGGCTACAAGATCTCCCAGATCATCCTTCATGTCCAGTACAGAAAGCACATCTTTCATCATTTAGATCACTTCAGAAGATCAGGGACGTTCACAGGATACTCTGCAACCGGCACACCTGCACTTTCGAAGGCTTTGATCTTTGATTCTGCTGTGCCTACGCCTTTCTCTATTATCGCTCCTGCATGCCCCATCCTCTTTCCTGGAGGCGCACTCCTACCCGTGATATACGCTACAACCTTTTTACTCACATGTGCTTTTATATACTCGGCTGCCCGTTCTTCATTGTTTCCGCCTATCTCTCCTACTAGCACAATTTTCTTTGTAGCCTCATCCTTCTCAAACATCTTCAGGACATCAACAAAGGTTAGCCCTACAACAGGATCTCCACCCAGACCTATAACAACACTCTCTCCAAAACCGGCATGGGTAATTGAATAAACTATCTCGTACGTTAGCGTTCCGCTTCTTGATGCAACGGCAACATCGCCACTCCGGAATATCTGGTTTGGCATGATACCTATCTTACACTGTCCGGGAACCGTTATACCTGGACCGTTAGGACCAAGAACTGTGATCCCTCTGTGAGAAGCTTCATGAACGATCTCCATTGTGTCATGGAATGGGACATGCTCGGTCAGGATGTAGACGATCTTTATCCCCTGATCTATTGCTTCAAAGGCAGCATCCTTAACGAATGGGGCAGCAACAGATACCATGGTAGCATCGGGGTGCTGCGACATCGCATCAGATACCGAATCGAAAACTGGAACATTATTCTGGAACATAGTTCCGCCTTTTCCTGGAGACGTGCCACCTACGAGTTTGGTTCCAAATTTTAACATCTCCCCTGCATGAAAAGCACCCTGATGACCCGTAATACCCTGTACAATTACCCTTGTGTCTTTATTGACTAAAACGCTCATTCTATCTCACCTGTCCTCTTAACTACCTGCTCTATAGCAGGCATCATCATTGAAAATGGCTCAATTCCGTTTCGTTTAAGTATCTCTCTGGCCTCATCCTCGTGTACTCCGCTAAGTCGCACAACTATGGGTTTCATGATGTTGAACTTTTCTTTTGCGGCAACGATTCCGTTGGCAACGGTATCAGCTTTTGTTACACCACCGAATATATTGACAAGTATTGATTTAGGATTAGCTTTCAGGACCAGTTCGAAGGCTTCAACAACAATGTCAACGCTATCCGTGCCACCAAGATCAAGGAAATTTCTTGGTTTACCCTTATGAAGAGTTAACGCATCCATTGTTGCCATCGTCAATCCGGCACCGTTTGCAATGACACCGATGTCACCGTCGAGTTCCACGAAAGCATATCCCTTTGACTGTGCCTCCAGCTCTAGAGGTGTTTTCTCCGGGTCGATGACGTTTATGTCCTTGTGCCTGAACATAGAATCGCTGTCCATGATAACTTTTGCATCTGCTGCAATAAGCTTTCCATCTGCCGTCTCCACCAATGGATTGATCTCAACAAGCTCACAGTCCTCCTCATTAAAAACTGTGAAAAGCTTCGACAGTATCGCCTTGAATTGAGGACCGAGCTTCGAGTCTAAACCCATAAATTTTACAGCCTCACGCCCAACATAGTCCGAATAACCCAAGAGAGGGTCTATCTTTCGCGTGAAGATCTTTTCCTTCGGGACAGATTCTATTTCTACGCCTCCCGACGAACTAGCAATAATAAATGGAGATCTCTCCGAGCGGTTCAGTGATATGCTGACATAGTATTCATGCTTGATGTTGAGCATATCTTCTATCAGAACTTTGGTTACGGATAGTCCTCTGATTTTTGATCCAAGAAGTTCGTGAACACCATCTTCGAGCTCCTTCTGATTTTTTGCAAATTTTATTCCTCCTGACTTGCCACGGCCACCAAGTAGTATCTGTGATTTTACAACAGATGGCCTTTCAAATTTCCTTAAATCGGATTCCTTTTCTACGACATAACTGTCCGGTACCGGTATACCATATCTCCGAAATATATCCTTACCCATGTATTCATAAAGATTCAATATGTCACCATCTACGAGATATCTGGATATTACTAAAATCTTCGGAGAATTGATTGCTACTTCAGGCCATCAGAAATCACAGTAATTCTTTGAGAAAAATATAAGGGAAATATTAGAAAAAGAGGCTTCAGAAGGATATATATGTTATGTACACTATAATTATTCGCATTTGGAAAAAAAAAGGGATATCAGTATGGTGGCATTCCACCCATACCACCCATGCCGCCCATTCCACCAGGTCCACCGGGTGCTCCACCTTCGGGCCCAGACGATTTCTTACTGGCTACCACATCGTCTATTCTTAGAATCATGGTGGATACTTCTACCGCACTCTCGACAGCCTGTCTTTTGACCCGGAGTGGATCGTAGACACCAAGCTTTTCCATGTCGCCGATTTCATTGTTGTTGATGTCTATTCCTGCAGTAACCTGTCCCTTATCGTGGGCCGCTTTTAGCTTTATGAGCGTGTTTATTGGATCCATACCTGCATTTTCCGCCAGAGTCCTAGGTATGATTTCAAGTGCCTTGGCAAATGCCTCAATTGCAAGCTGCTCCCTTCCCCCAACGGTATTTGCGAAGTTCCTCATCTTCATGGCGAGCTCAGCTTCAATGGCGCCTCCACCTGGAAGATGCTTGCCATCCTCTTTCGTTATTGCAACGACTCTTATGGCATCGTTTAGAGAACGCTCTATCTCAGATATTACATGCTCCGTTCCACCACGTATGAGAATACTAACAGCCTTTGGATTTGCGCATCCGGTAATGAATGTCATCCTGTCATCGCCTATCTTCTTCTCTTCTACCTTTTCGGCGCTTCCAAGAGCAGATTCGGTAAGATCATCGAGGTTGGTTATAATCTTGGCACCTGTTGCTTTTGACAGTTTTTCCATGTCGCTTTTCTTGACCCTGCGAACACCGTATATTCCTTCTTTTGCGAGATAATGCTGAGCTAGGTCATCGATGCCTTTCTGGCACAGAACCACGTTTGCACCGCTCTTCTTGACCTTGTCCACCATTGTCTTAAAGGTCTCAGATTCCTGGCTCAGGAAATCCTGAATCTTTGATGGATCGGTTATCTGGACTTTAGCCTCAATCTCGGTCTTCTTTATCTCGAGTGCAGAATCTATCAAAGCAATTTTCGCCCCTTTTACAACCGAAGGCATCTTAGAATGAACTTTTTCCTTATCGATTACTAGACCGTTGATATACTCGGTGTCGTCGACGCTGCCACCGTTTTTCTTATCTACTTTTATATTAGCGGGATCTACAATGATCTTCCCGTCGCGATCCTCAGCGACTGCATTGACTGCTTTCACGACAAGGTCTGCAAGGAAATCACTTGAGAGACCGATATTCTTACCAGAAAGTGCAGTAGTTGCTATCTTCCTGAGTGTTTCGTCGTCTCTTGAACCGATAGCGGTTTTTTCCATTACTTTCTCAACTTCATTTGCGGCTAATCTGAATCCGTTCGTTATCACTGTGGAGTGAACTCCCTGGTCCAGAAGTACGTCCGCCTGCTTGAGAAGTTCTCCAGCGAACACAACAGCAGTTGTTGTTCCGTCACCGACAGCCATGTCCTGCGACTTGGCAACCTCGACAATCATCTTCGCAGTTGGATGATCAACATCCATTTCTTTTAATATAGTAGCACCATCATTCGAAATTATTATATCGCCAATAGAGTCCACAAGCATCTTATCCATGCCTTTTGGACCGAGTGTCGTTCTGATTGCATCAGCGATTGCCTTGGCTGCTTCTATGTTGTTCTTCTGTGCATTTTTTCCCTGTTCTCTTTGTGTACCTTCCTTTAAAATTAAGATTGGCGTTTGACCACCTAACATTTGTTTCACCTTTCCTTACAGCTAAATATGTTCTTCTATATAAATATTTGTGGTTTATCTTTAGATACCGATTTTGTCAAAATGACGCAATTTCTGAGAACTTTAATAGTACAGGCATTGTGAACAACAGCAAATAGATATTTAGGAAAATTAGAGCATAGTTTAGTTTCACTGATTCGAAACGTCCCGCAATTTCCTTATAGATCTCTGTTCTGATGTTAGTCTTCCAAGGCTGTAGCTGGAAAAATCAACAAACTTGAAAAGGGGCTTGAAGATTGGATGAACATTTTCAACGGAATGACATATATCCATAGCAACGTGTCTCAGATCTTCGTGAGCCTGCGGAGTAGACCGTAACTCGCAAAAGTATACGAGCTCACGCAGATCAGCTTCTACGCTAATAGGATAATGGTAGGCAAATGGTACACAATACTGCGCAATCTCCGGGCCAGATTCCATTCTCAACCTCTCATTAAGCTCTTTTGCGTTTTCCATCAGTTCCATGAAGCGATCGGAAAATTCCCCATTCCTGAAGAATGTGGGAGTATCATATCCATGATTGCATGAAAGGTACTGTCTTACGATGCTTAAAAATCTGTGTCGTTGCATGTCCCTGAAAGCTCCATAGTTGGTATTCACCTCAAAGAGGTATCTTGCAATTTCAAATTCCCTCGGAAGTTTATCTCTCCTGTTTTTTCTGAGATTCGCAATCTGGTTGTATATCGATTCTATACGCCTCATATCCATTGTGCTGAACTCCGAGATGGCATCAGTAAAAGGCTTATCCTGCATTTTAAACGCAATCACTGCTGCCACACGTCTCGCCACGTGATCCTGGGATTCAAAAGAGGCGAGTTTTACCAGAGGATCGATCTTTCCCGAGCTTTTAATCTGCGGTATGTTTATTGTCTTAAGGGATGATACATAATTTATTGTGGATTCACCATGGCTATTCACAGCAGAATCTATCAGGTTTGGAAACTCTGACTCCAGTTCTGCATAAAGAGAAGAGGCTACACGCTGGTATTCTGGCAACTGTGATGATTTCAATTTCTGAATAAGGTTGACGTAGGATCGGGCATTCCCGGATATTCCTATGTTTGTTAGCGTTGAAGCGGGCAGGAGATACCTAAGATCGTCAAGTGCCCGTGCCCTCAGGGCACTTTCATAAGACTTCTTAGAATCTTCAAAATCGTCACCTTTAAGATCCTTGATCTGTATGTTGCTCCCGTTATCATCCGTGAATGAAAGTGTCTCGATGGGAAATTTCTTCCTGTAAAATTCAATGGCAGATGAATAGGCTGCTGAATAGAGATCGAACAAGGAATTGCATAGAGATTCGTACTGTTCGTGAAACTTATCTGGTATGCCTATGCTTTTGCCATCTGCAAAAAGGTATCTTCCATTGACTTTCTTGTCGTACCGAACATACCTGGACGATTTCTCAAGAAAAGATAGCCCTACACGCAGTTCCTCAGCGGTTTTCGAAAGCACATTTGAAACACCCTGGACAGCGACCTGCGCAGTCACGAGCTCTGAAACGGATTCGTCTCCGTATTCCAGGAATACTTTTTTGTAAAAATTCTTTCCGCGGTCTTCGTTACCAATGAATTCCTTTCGATATACATCGCGTATATCGAGATTGGAAGTACGGCTGTATCGGGAAAGCAATGCTCCTCTGTCAATCATCTTTTCAAGTTTCACAATGAAAACATCTTTGTCTTCGTTCGAGAATTCTGACACAAAAGATCATAACTAAGAACCTAAATTATCTTTTGCATTAGCAAAATTTCCATAATGCGCGTAACCATACAGTATCGTTGGCAAATCTGAGGGACATGGATCCGAAAATTAGGGAACTTGCTGAAGATTACAGGCTCACTGCTGTGCTCCGCCATATGTCTGTAGCTAAAGTAGACTACGCAAAGAATGTGAGGAAATACACAGAAATACCACTCATCGCTGTCAATACGTATTTGGAAATTCTCCTTAAATATAGATACCTTACGCATTACACAAACACTTCGATCAAGAGGAGCTCGGCAAAATTAAAGAAGAGTGCCGAAGTCCACAAACACCACACATACTACGAAATCACTCGCGAAGGTGAAATTGCACTTAAGAGTTTGACACCACTCGTTTATTTGAAATTACTCGATTCTACGAACCTTGAGAATTTGCTTTATTTTAGAAAATTAGGTTCCAGTAGAGATCCTAAACTCTCAAAAATGGGCCTATTGGATAAAGAAAACAACATAACCAACTTAGGCAGGGATATCCTTGAAGAAGCTTGCAGAAAAAAATTGATAGATTGTAGGTAGAGTATTTTAACCTACACTTATCTAAGATTATTTCTCAACGACTGGAACAAAATACACATCGGTGGGACTGAATTTTTGTATTCTCTTAAACTTTGCTTTTACTTTCATGCCTACATATATGTCTTCCTGCGAAGCTCCTATGAGCCTCGACATAAAGAGGGAGTCAACGCCTTCGAATTCCACCATTACGAGATTAAACGGTGTCTCAGGAAGGAATTCTTCGCTTCCGAAATAGCAGGTGGTGAATGAATGGACCTTCCCCTCATTTGGAAGCTCAAACCATTCTGTTTCTGCACCACACATCATGCAATGACTCCTGGGCGTTGCATATTTGTATCCGCATTTCTTGCATTTGCTTCCCATCAGTTTCTTTTTTCCGAGTGCTCTAAAGAATTCAGAATCTTGAGCGTAGCTGTGTATGTAATCTATTTCATAGTGGGATTTAACTGTAAGAGGATCCGTGTTGTACACCTCTGTCCCGTTCTGGGTTTCTGGCATTTTTGCATTAGGATCGATTGTCATTATACCGCCTCCATAACTGTAGCAGTCACATACGTTCCTGTACCCGCATGACTGTGAATAAGGCCACGCTTGGCATTATTGACCTGGAGATAATCGTCTTTAAAATGCTTGTTTATGGTGTGCTGCAGCTGCCAAAACATGAATACACTCTGCATTATTCCGGTTGCTCCAACCGGATGACCGCAGGCCAGCAAACCTCCAGATGGATTCACGGCAACCTTACCGTTTAGTTCAGATTTTCCTTCCTCTACAAATTTGCCGCCTTCCCCGTACTTGCATAATCCTAGATCTTCATACGTCTGTATCTCGGACGAGGTATAGGCATCATGAAGCTCTATAACGTCAAGTTCTTCCAATGGATCAGTTATTCCCGCGCCCTTGTAAGCTTCTATAGCCGCCGTCCTGCCGGCCCTGAATGAATGGATTCCTGGATATTTCAGATCACGATAATCCGATTCTTTCTCGTTTGGGAGGAGCGGCACCTTTCCAAACGGCCTATCAGAGAGACGCATGGTATCTGTTCCGGTTCCTATGCTTTTTATCAGCACGGGATGGTCTGTTAGCTCAAACGCCTTTTCTTCAGAGGCGAGGATTGAAACTGCTGCACCATCAGACATTGTACAGACATCCAGTCTGGTCAAAGGATAAGATACCATCGGAGAATTACGAACCATATCTACCGTCAGATCCATTGGACTTTGGGAGTAAGGGTTGTGTTTCGCGTTTTTGTGATTTTTGATTGATACTTTTGCCAGTTGTTCTACCGTTGTCCCGAACTCGTGCATATGCCTCACGGCCATCATAGCGTAATACCCGGTGTAGAAACCACCCACTGGATAGTCAAAGTTTGTGTCGCTGGCAAGGGCTATAAACTCATTTCCCTTCCATGTATTCACGTGAGACATGCTTTCGAAACCAAAAACCGCACATGTATTCATCCTACCGGACGCTATTTCCTCATATCCTGTCTGGAAAGCAAGTCCTCCGGTCGCTCCGCCACCTTCAATCCTCTTACTCGGTTTCGGAGTTAGGCCCAGATAATCCTGAACCATAATCCCGGCCATAAGCTGCCTCTGGAAATGGTCCGAAAAATAAGAGGCGACAGAACCATCTATCTCTGAAAGTGGCATGTTAATATCATTCATTGCGTAATCAAAAGCTTTTTTAACCCTGAGACGAAAATCCATTTCAGGGGTGGCCTTTGCGAACTTTGTCACACCTCCACTCACCATGTAAACATTCTTTGACTTATCTTTCATGCTAATCGTTCTTTAATTATTACAACACATAATTAAGTTTCCGTGAAGCTATGTTAAATTTACATTAGTGATTTTAAACCGTGTTCTTTCCTTGCATGCGTAATACGTCTCCCACCTTCTAAATTTAGCTTTTCTCAAGTTTTGAATTTCATCAAGAGCTAACGTGTGCGCTTGTTTCATGGTTAAAAAATTAAGATACCAATCTTAGAAGAAAATGTTCAAATTTGCTATGAAATAGCGATCATGGGTTAACAGGAAAATAAAATGAGAATTGTATGCAAAAAAATTTTAACGTCTTCGCTCTCATAAGGAAGAATGAAAGTAGTAATAATTGGTGGCTCAGGATACATAGGGCGTAACATTGCAAAATACATTCAGGCAGATAGTGTTACCTCTTATTCTAGAAGTGAAAATGCAGAACTGAAAAGTGCAGGTATTCAGTGGATTGAGGGAAGCATAACAGAAGCAGATAAACTCAACAGTGCTTTAAACGGTGCGGATATGATCATTGTATCCGTTAGAACTGAGAAAGAGGATGGTAGCAATTTATTTGATACATTTGTAAATGGGATAAAGAATGTCGTTGGCATTATAAAAAAGAACGACACTGATCAGAGACTTGTCTTCATTTCCTCGATTAATGTTCATTATGGGGCTTCGGAATTTTTCAGGATCAGAGGCCTGGTAGAAGATAATGTTTCTTTGGTGAAGAACCACCTTAATGTGAGACCTTCCATCGTATTCGGAAACGGTGACGTATTCACGGAAAACCTTTTTAGACTTGCCTCAACAGGCATCTCGAGGCTCCCTATCGGTGGACCACTTGCTCCAATTCATGTTAAGGATCTTGTTACTGTAATCCAGTCAGCAAAAGACACTAAAGGGGCGATTGATGCGAATTCCAACGATAAAATTACCTTTGCTGATGCTGCCAATCTGGCGTTTGAAAAGCTAGGAAAAAGAAAAAGAAGTATCGCCGAGGGCAAGTTTTGGTTAAAGAGGAGTATTGCATCAATAGAGAATACAAACATATTCGAGAAAGAGGAAGTACATCGACTTCTCCTGAACTATTACAGAGAAGACACTTATCTGTATAGATTCGTTAAGAATCCCATATCGTTCTCAGATTACATTAAAAACTACGAAATCAAAGCATGACGTGCCCTATCGCCTCACGATAGGTAAATACACTCAGTTTTGATAGGTACTTTAAAAGATAGTCCGGGATTATCTCCTTAAATAATGGATCATCACGTGCCTTTATCAGATACCCAAGTGCCTCAGACATGTGTGAATGGCTGCTTAACAAGAATGAAGCGCGTTCATCGCCGGAACTTAATTTGGACTTAAGATCAAGCCATACATTGTCGGCATGATTCAGCATCTTTCTCTGTTGATCTGGAAGTTTTGAATCTGGATCTGACAGAAGGCTGTAAAGAGTGTCCAACATATCAAGTATCTGCCTTGTTTCATTGAGTCGAATACCCTTAGATATAGCGAGGCCTAGATCCGCCTCTGCAAGCTTCATCTCCAACTGGTAAAACAATATTGGGTGATCCACTCTTATCTTCTGATCGACGTACTCCGTCATGACCATCGAGAAATCTTCTTCATCCGTCCCAGCATCCGGCATTTAGTTTCTTCATCAATCCCTATAGCCCCGAGCAGATTCGAACTGCTGTCAACGGGTCCAGAGCCCGCTATGCTTGGCCACTACACCACGGGGCTATACCTGCAGTCATAACAAGAATGCTTTTAACACTTTTCCAAAGAAAGATGTTCTAATCGATTAATAAATTCGAAAAAGAGCAAGCAATATTTATAAAGGGATCGAAGATTCGCTTTAGCATGGCAGATGAAATTAATACCATGCTTGAAAAGATAAAGAAGGATAATATTGAGTTCCTGCAGTTCCAGTTTGTGGACCTGCTTGGATCGATGAAGACCCTGACTGTACCAAGAAATAGGTTTGAGAACGCATTAACAGAAGGTGTGGTCTTTGATGGGAGCTCGGTTGCAGGCTTCGCACAGATAGAAGAATCTGACATGCGTGCACATCCGGATTTTTCTACATACACAGTTATACCGTTCACAGGAGATGGGGCCAAAGTCGCACGATTTGTATGCGATGTGTATATGCCTAGTGGTGATCGATTCCTTGGCGATCCTAGATTTGTGCTCCAAAAAACTGTCGACAAACTAAGAAGTAAAGGTATGGATTTTTTTGTGGGCCCAGAATTTGAGTTCTTCTTATTTAAGCGAGATTCAAGTGGTAATCCTACAGCGATCCCAAGCGACAATGCCGGATACTTTGACAACACGCCTGTGGATGCGGCAAATGAAATTCGCCAGGAAATACTTAAGCAGCTTTACGATCTTGGCTACCAGCCTGAAGCCGGACATCATGAAGTCGCAGCGGGTCAACAAGAGATTGATCTTCGTTATGCACCTGCTACACTGATGGCGGATCGAGTAGCCATGCTAAAATATATCATAAAGAATTCCGCCCAGAGACACGGACTTTACGCTACTTTTATGCCTAAGCCAATAAATGGGGTCAACGGAACAGGCATGCACGTACATCAGAGTATAATGAGCTCTGACGAGAAAACAAACATGTTCTTCGACGAAAACGGCAGGTTTGAACTAAGTGACCTGGCATATCATTACCTGGGAGGTATACTCAGCAACATAAACCAGGCATCAGCAGTTCTTGCATCCTGGGTAAATTCGTACAAGAGGCTTATTCCAGGCTATGAGGCTCCAGTGTATATATCCTGGGCAAATAAGAACAGATCTGCACTTGTCAGGATTCCCGCTGGTAGAGGCAACAGGAAGAGAATGGAATTGCGATGCCCAGACTCTGCTGGTAATCCCTATCTTCAGTTCGCCGCAATTCTTGCCATGGGGCTTGACGGCATAAATAGAAAGCTTGAACCACCTGATCCTGTAGAGAAAGACATATTCCACATGACACCGAAGGAAAAGGAACAGAACGGTATTCAATCCCTGCCAGAGAGCCTTGGAGAGGCCATACACCACTTTAAAAACAGCAAGCTGATGAAAGAGACATTTGGGGAGCATATCTTCGAGAACTTCCTTACTGTAAAGCAAAGGGAGTGGGATGCGTTTAGATCATATGTGACAACGTGGGAAATTGACAGGTATCTCTCCATACTCTAATTTTATGCGCGGAGAACCCTCAATTTTACAAAATTTTCACTTAAATTCGTCGGGCGTTTTATGTTGTTTAATTTATACAAAATGCCCATGTTTTTCTCTTCTTGAGAATGAGAGAAGAATAAAGAAAAACGGCGAATCAGCTTATAAAGGCATTCGTTTCTTGAGATGCTTTTCCATTTATTGACCCGATATTCATTATGATTCCGATAAAGCTTGAGTACTTTTCTATAAGTGAAAGATCCCCGAGTAGCGTTATGTTTTCTATTCGTGCGCTCATTGATAATTTCATCGAGGATTTGAG
Source organism: Thermoplasmatales archaeon (assembly GCA_026127925.1). Lineage (NCBI taxonomy): Archaea > Methanobacteriati > Thermoplasmatota > Thermoplasmata > Thermoplasmatales > Thermoplasmatales archaeon. The sequence goes on along the minus strand of JAJSLM010000001.1, from coordinate 203,283 downwards.
TGACCTTATCCTGGACAATATGTCAACGACGTAGTCCATCTCTTTTACTTCTTGATCGGTCTTCGCGTTTACGAAAGCTTTTGGAATGGATTCTTCGTGTATGCTTCTCTTTGCCTTAAGCGGCTGTGCCTCGTAAAGCTCTTCAGTAATAAAAGGAAGAATTGGTGCATATAGCGTTAGAATCTGCAGCATGCTTTTGTTGCAGGTGTAGACTATTTCGTCAGCGTAATCCTTTCCTATTTCACTTTCATTCTTGAGAAGAGCCTTGCTCATTTCCAGGTAATTGTCGCAGTATGTGTTCCAGAAGAAATTGTCCAGTTCGGAACGTGCCCTTGAAACCTGATATTCGTCCATGAGTGACCTGAACTTGAAAACGGTATCCCCTAGCCTGGACATCACCCATTTGTTCACAGGGAATTTCAGCTCTCTTTCTGAGTTTTCGATCTTCTTTATGCCTGTGAGCATATTAACTAATTTTGAGGCATTGTATAGCTTTATGATTATCTTTCTACCTCGGAGGAAGTCCTGTTCCTTCACGTGGGCATCGTCACCTGGAATTACAGTAGATGCCCAATATCTGACGACATCAGCACCGTACTGTTTCAAAAAGAACTCCGGGTCGACAATGTTCCCCTTGCTCTTGCTCATCTTCTTTCCTTCGGAATCGCTTACCATCCCGTTTATGTATATTTTATCCCACGGTATTTTGTTATAGTGATATTTCGATCTCAGGATTGTCGTAAAAGCCCAAAACGAGATTATATCATGGCCTTGGAACCTTGTATCGGCAGGATAAAGAAGGTCGAATAGCCCATAGGGTTCCGTTGAGAGTCTTGGGCTCAGAGAGGAGGTGGCCCATGTATCCATCACGTCTGTTTCTGGAACAATATCGCTAGAACCACAAGCATCACATTTTCTCTTCTTGTTATCAAACCTGGGATCAACAGGTAACTCATCCGGGCCAGCAAACAGCGTTTTTCCACATGAATTGCAGTACCATACAGGAAAAGGAATACCGAGAAATCTTTGCCTGGAAATACACCAATCCCATTTTAGTCCGTCAATCCAGTTAGTGAGCCTGGATCTCATGTGCTCAGGAATCCATGTGATCTGTGCCGAAAACTCCTTAAGCTCTTCCTTTGAGTCAAGGCACTTCACAAACCACTGCTTGCTTATTCCTATCTCCACAGGAGTATCGCATCGTTCATGGACATTGACACTGTGTTTAATCCGCTCTACCTTTTCAATCAGTCCCATTGATTCAAGCTTGGAAATCATGGCTTTCCTTGCTTCCTGGATTCCGAGACCTTCGAGGAATCCCGATTTCTCGTTCAAGTGACCGTTTTCAGTGAGTATCATCTTTGTGCCAAGAGAATATTTTCTCCACAGGTACACATCGTTTTGATCCCCAAATGTACAAAGCATCTCTGCGCCGGTTCCCTTGTCCATGGATATGCTTTCGTCCTCAATGATTGGAACCTCGTATGAATACAGTGGCACTTCGGTTTTTGATCCGATGAGGTGCTTGTATCTATCATCCATAGGATTTACCATCACGGCTACGCAAGCGGCAATCATTTCCGGCCTTGTCGTTGCTATTGTGATTTTTCCAAATTTTACATATACAAAATCTGTGTTTCTTTCCGAATCCTTCATCTCGATCTGGGAAATTGCGGTAAGGCACACAGGACACCTGATCACAGGGGCCTCCGTTCTGTAAGCTTTCTCTTTATTTATCAGATCAAGAAACATTAACTGCGATAGCCTTGTGGAAATTTCGGAAGATGTTATGTACGCGTCTTTGAAATTTGCACTTAGCCCAAGATCTATGTACACCTGAAGCATGGATTTCCTGGCTTTCTCCGCCTCCTGGTGGCAGAGATCAATAAAGTTTTTTTTGTCCATCTTTTCCCCTTTGATCCCCAAAGATTTTTCTGTGTATCTCTCCGTTGGAAGGCCGTTGTCGTCGAAACCAAATGGGTAATACACGTTATAGCCACACATCCGCTTGTACCTAGCTATGAAATCCTGCTGGGGATAGGAGAACGCATGGCCAAGATGTACCTTGCCGGAAACGGTTGGCGGAGGGGTATCGATGGAAAACCATTTCTCTCTTTCCTTGATTTTTGGATCGTATGAATATAGGTTATTCTCTGCCCAGAACTCTTTCCACTTTTTCTCTATAGCAAAAATGTCCAAATCCATTATGGTAGGTAATTTTGTTTTTGTTAAAACAGTTTCTATCGCTTTCTAACGAGCAAATGCTAAAAAGACCATTTACAATTATTCCCAGAGACAAATTCATAATTGAATGGCATAAGCGCATTGGTTTCATAAAATTGGGGTACATGTGAATTTGAAGAGAATATTTAGATGATAGAATAGATTAGCGATCATCTCCAGAAAAATGGTGACGGATAGTTTATTAACACACAATAATGTCAAGGTTGATGACAGCATCTAACCGCTTTCCAAAATTTCACTGTGTTATATCAAAGAAAGACGAGGAATTTGATTCTGACGTTGAGGCGTATTTCATCCAGCACAACGAAGTTCTTGCTTTCATTGCGCGTCTCATGAACCTGGATACCGCCTGGAAAGATAATTATAAGAAAATAGTAGAATACTTGAGGAATCTGGAAGATTCGCTGATAAACCTTAAAGAACCACCTTCTTACAAATTCCTGGTTGATATTTCGTCTGGGGAGGAGGAACTTGATAATGAATACGATCGTTTGCTCCGTGCAACAAACGAGAATGCTTCGCTTGCCTTCCATGCGGCAGTAAATGTTTCCAGATTAACCTATTGGTTTGTCAAACTGTCCAAGGACCCACTATACTCAGGTAGCTTCACTCTTGAGAGATACAATGGTCTTCCATTTCTCAAACTGGTCCTTTCGTACAGATCAATGATGCTTTCCAAACAATAGCTCGTTTACCTCTCTATCAGCAAAAGTTATTACTTAAAAGGCAATGACAATTTCATTCGGGTGTACAAAGTGGAAAAAGATGTGTCTAATATCCTGGAGATCGAACGCCAGTTGATAGATGAGTATGCAGAGATAGAAAAAAAGACAACCTTGTCGAACATTCGCTCTTTCGTTAATGCGTTCCGTCAGGCAAACTCAGAAATTGCTGATTCTGTAAAAATGGAGAAAAATCCAAACCCAGCATATGTTGTCGGAAATGTTGCCAAACCGATTCATTCTACCGAACACATGATTTCCAGAGCTGTGGATGTAGGCAGCCTGAGTTCAGTACTCCTTTTCCTCGCAAAAAGTGAGGATTATTCTGCAAAGGAAATTTCCAGAATCGTGAATAAAATAAACTTCCCACCCACTTTCCTAAAGAACATCGAAATTGAAAAAGAAAAACTAGCATCCAAGGCCGATCGCCTTTACCACGATCTTGTTGAAACAAAGATGTCTTGAATATGCAGGATTTTCATCTCATAATATCTTCCAATGCAGATGATGCAAGCAAGGTCATGGCTGATCACATATTGGAGAGTTTTTCTTTTGAAAAGAATACCGATGGCGTTTTGCACTATAAAGATTATATTATGGTGAGAATAGAAGAAAAACACCTTTTTATGAACGCTTTGCCCTCTGTTGTTTTGCCTTTGCAACCAAATATCAAAGATATAATTTTTCTCTCTAAACACTCTTCATCAGCGGATATAAAGTCTATAACAGTACATCCGACTGGTAATTTTTCTAGCGCTGACCTCGGAGGTCTCCCAGGAAAACTCTCTGAAAGCGATCCTGAGAAGATGTCATCTGCGCTCAGAGCAATGAAAGAGAGCTATTCCGGTGAATATTTTAGTGTAACATTTGAGGCTACACACCACGGCCCACTCCTCACGATCCCGAATTATTACATAGAGATAGGTACCTCGGAGAGAGAATGGACCCGTGGTGATGCGCTCGATTTGATTATGGAAGGAGTTTTCACAGAATCAAATAATTTCGATAACTTCGTTGGCATTGGAGGTGGCCACTACATGCCTAAAATAACAGAATATTTTTACAGGAATTCTCTTAATATGGGCCACATGATCTCCAAACATTCTCTCGAGGGTATTACTGAAGAACTGCTTAAACAAAGCGTAATGAAAACTAGAAATTGCAAAGGTTTTATAATGGACAAAAAAGGTACAAAATCCGTTGCAAAATCAATGGTAGAGAAGGTTGCTGACGAGCTTTCTCTAGAGATTATAAAAATCTGACGTCATTTTTCCGTCATTTTCAACTATATTTGCTTCATAATTTGCTGTAACGGCAGTTAAACCACAGTCTTGGCAACAAGAGGTTTGGAAAGTACCTAACAGTCAGGAACGACTGCCTACAAAGCGATTATTCGTCGATTTCCTAGTCGTAATTCTTAAAAATATATGCTTGCGGGATCTCCTTCTTTCGTATATTTCCTTGCAATTATCAGCTACCAATCGTGGTGAAATTCCAGAACAACCAACACATTTTGTCCTAATTCATAATAGGATATATTTATATATTGAGATTATCTTTCTTTCTTTAGCAGGCTAATAACCTGAGTGAAATTAAATGGAAGAAGTTGAGGAAGATAAACCTCCTGGTAGAACACCATTTTTAAGAATTGCCAAGCTAGAACGCGTCCTCAAATTAAAACGAATTTTTGTGAAATTTGAAGGCGCGGGGCCAACAGGTACCCAGAAAGACCGTATTGCCAGATTGCATGTCCTTAATGCAAAGAATGAGGGCTACGACACAATTTCACTTGCAACATGTGGAAATTATGGAGCCTCATTGTCTTATTTCGCCAGGGTTTATGGAATGAAATCGGTTATTGGAATTCCTGAATCATACACTGGAGATCGTAATGATGAGATTGTTTCCAACGGTTCAAGAGTATTGCAACTACCTGGAAGATACGAAGACGTTGTAGAAAACATGAGGGCCATAAGCAGGGAAGAAAACTGGTATGATTGCAGTCCTGGCTCTCCGAACTCCAAAATCGACATGGAAGGTTATGAACAGATTGCCTATGAGATCGTAGACGACCTTGACAAAAGCCCGAGCTATGTTTCGGTTCCTATGGGGAATGGAACAACAATATCGGGGATATTCTCAGGATTTTTGAAAATGTATAACAGAGGAATAATTGATACGCTGCCCAAGTTTGTGGGCTCAAGCACACCCTATGGAAATGCTATAGTGGCATCATGGAAGATGAACTCAAGAAAGATAATGGAGCTGGACCCAAGTGCAATCATCGAAACACCGACATCGGAACCACTTGTAAACTATAGATCTTACGATGGGCAGAAAGCTTTGGACTCTATATACATAACCAAGGGATTTGCATCCTACATATCGGACTCAGAAATGATTGCCTATTCAACTCTCCTGGAGAGATACGAAGGGCTATCGATTCTTCCGGCTTCTGCATCTTCCCTGGCCGCTGTTGACAAAGGAATAAGAAGGGGGAATAAGAACGAAGATGTGGTAGTTGTACTTACCGGGAGGGGAAAACTATGGACAACGCAGTGATCTTATCAGAGGGTGCATTTGGCACCATAGATGGAAAAACTGGAAATGGCTTAGTTAGATACACAACGAGGTATAAGGTTTCCTCGGTCATAGATTCAACAAGGGCTGGTAAGGATTCTGGTCAGGTTTTGAGTGGAAGGAGAAATGGTATACCAATAGTTTCAACAGTCGTGGAAGGTGTGGAGAAGGGTGCGAATACGCTAATTATTGGTGTAGCCACGGATGGCGGATTCCTGCCGCTGAACTATAGGAGTTATGTATCGGAGGCTCTCCAGAGAGGAATGAACGTAGTAAGCGGATTGCATGAATTCCTTAGCGATGACCCAGAATTTAAGGCAATTGCGGAGAAAAGTGGATCCAATATAGTTGATGTCAGGAAGATATTCCTCAACTGGAAGTACATGTTCACGGGAAAAATATTCAATGTAGAGTCTTTCAGAATCGCTGTTCTTGGCACGGATAGTGCGATAGGAAAGAGAACGACCGCAGTAATAGTAGCAAATAACTTCAAGAAGAAAGGAGTAAACGCTGTCATGCTTGGAACGGGCCAAACAGCTTGGATGCAGGGATTCAAACATACAACCGTTTTAGACTCGATGATCAATGATTTCGTCCCAGGAGGGTTGGAAAAGATCGCAGTCGATGCCTGGGAAGAAGAACATCCTGAAGTGATGGTTGTGGAAGGACAGGGATCGGTTCTTCACCCGGTATACCCGGGAAGTTTTGAGATAATAGGGGCCATCAGACCTGATGCCATAATATTGCAGCATGCACCCAAAAGGAAATACTTTGACGGCTTCCCGTCGATGAAGATCCCGGACCTCGAGAAATACATCAAGATACTTGAGCTTCTTTCTGAGAAAAAGGTCATAGCGATATCTCTGAACAGTGAGGGTATGACAAGAAGTGAAGTCAGGGAGGAGATCGCGAATCTTGAAAACCGCTTCGGAATACCGGTATTTGACCCGTTTGATTTCACTCCGTCGCTGATTCAGGAAATGTACGCACACTGAAATGGATGAGCTTCATAGACGTTATTTCTGAATTTGATAACATCACTATTTCTAACATTTCCTATGGAAAGAATACACTTTCCGGAATCGTCACATTAACAAGGAATGGGGAAGATATTCCATTTAACCTGAAGTTCAGGTACTCCGATGACGTCAGTTTGAATGAGAATCTTGGCGGCCTGATCATTACAATGCCTGCAATTAACTTTACACTCTTTGCTAAGAAACTTACTCTGGATTATCCCGTTTCAGATAATGACATGGAGGCGATCAAGAAGTTTGTAAGGATAAACAACAGAGACGTATTCATAAACAAGCTTGTACGAAGGAGATATGAATTCTTTAAATCAAACTATATCCCTACTGATTCGGACATAACATCAAGCAACATTGATGGAATCACGGAAGTTGTACGGACAGATTCCTTTATGGACACACATGCTCCTGAAACCATAGAAAACAATGTTGCGATTCTTTCCTCTGGGGGCAAAGAAAGCCTGCTTTCATATGGCATGCTCAGTGAAATAGGCGCGAACACTTTCGAGATATTCTTCAACGAATCTGGAGCGCACTGGATGACGGCAAAAACGGCTTATGATGATTTTACGGCAAAAAAGAGAAATGTAGAGAGGATTTGGTCTAATGTTGACCGATTTTATAGATTCTGCCTGAGGAATATGCAATCGATAAACCAGAATGTTATACAAAGGAAGACAGACACGTATCCGGTACAGCTTTTCATATTTCCAGTTTACGTGATGTCTTCACTGCCTATTATTGAAAAGAATAAGATCAGTGGCATTGTGATAGGTGATGAATTTGATGATCCCAGAGAGATGGGGGACTTTAAAGGATTCAAGCATTATTATGGTATATTTGATCAGTCAATAGACTTCAACCGAATTATGAGCTCATATCTCAATCATAAGGGATTCCAAACCAGCGTTTGGTCTGCGGTTTATCCCATAACAGCATCGGTTGTCGAAAATATACTAGTTAATCGATATCCAGATTTGTTTCGGCTTCAAAGATCGTGCCACTCATGCAGAAAAGTTGAAGGACTCATAAGACCTTGTGGAAATTGCAGCAAGTGCATGGGCGTGATGCTTTTTGTGAAGGCTGCTGGTGGGAATCTTTCTACCATAGGATATGATAATCTCAACAATGAAGAACTGCTCTCTAAAGTTTCCAAAGAAAGAATGAGACTTGATCCAGATGAACTTATTCTATTAGAGGAACGTCTTGGAAAGGAGCCAACAGACAATAAAGATCGCACACATATAGAATCTATACACATTCTTCCAGAGGAAAGTGAATCATTCTCTTTTGTGCCCGAGAATTTCAGGGATTCAATCCGAAAGATCATTTTTAGTTATACAAACGGAGAATATAGTTTAAGAAACAACGAATGGATCAAAAATAAGCCTCTTCAGTAGTGATTATTTCTCTTTCGGACCTGCATTTGGAATAGTCATCCAGTAATTCTTTATTCAAGGTATAGAAATTTGGTCCCCATTTGAACTTGTTAAGCAATCCTAAACCCAGATCGTGAAAACCGATTATGTACAGTGCTGCCGAAACTGCCTCTACAGATGAAAGTTTTTCCGGTTTTCCGTAATTCACTGGATTTACAGGTACGAGGATTGGAAGTTTTCTTGAAAAACGTAACCTCATTTTTTCTATAGAACTAATTTTATTCCAAGACCCATCAATAACTCCAAGACCATGCATGAGCACCAGATCCCTATCCCATGCCCCTAAGTACCTCTCAGAATACGGAGTTAGCGAAACGGCCTTTGAAATAATTGACATACTTGATTCTTTTGCTAAACCAAATCTTTTCAGTTTTCTCATCGTTGACTTTGATGGATCGTCCTCGTGCGTATAAAAAAATAGGATCTGCGGTTCCGCCATATCCTCTTACCGGCAAAACATGAATACCAAATAGAGTGATTAAGTTTTTCAGAAATTTACAAAAAAAATTTGAGAATAATATTATGTAAAAACAACAGCTTATTTTGCCAGGCTACCTGCTCTGGTCTTTCTAACCTTTCCTTCTTTAACAAAATAGCTGAAGTAAACAAATACTGCCATAAATATAACAACAGCGAGGCCACCAACGATTGTTATTACATCCTCCGCCGCTCCGATAGGCCCTGTCACTGTAGAGTTGGATGCGTTTATCGCGCCGTTAAAGAAGTACGGATATTCAAGAGCACCGTAAAACATTATCGACATATAAGAACCCAGAACCAGCAAAGCTTTTGAGACCAGTTTGTATCTTTCCATGTAATAAAGCAAGAAGGAACCAACGAATATCAGAAGCACCACGATAAATATCGGATAGTAGTGCAGAAAATTATTGAATATATATCTCGTATAGATGTAAGTCGGAACAAACAAGAATATCAGTGAAATGACAAGAAACACCAGTGGAAGATAAGGGGAGTACATTTTAACGCTGAACAAAATGAACACTATTGTAAGAACCAGGAAGAATATCGCGATGAAATACATTATGTTAAACCCGTTAAGGAAGAATGTATAAGATGTGATACTAAGTGTTTTCAGGCTGATGCCTATAGCACTGACTGAAGACGTAAGCATGGAAACAGCTACGAATGCCACGATTAACGTTGAGATTCCATAGGTGATCATGAAAATTCTTTCAGGTTCCTTTTTTTCAATGAATTCAGAATACGCGAGAAATCCATTGTGTACAGCATAAATGACAAATGAAAATATCAAAGGAGCTACGAAAAGGGTTCCCACAGCAGGAACAAGTGAAGGATACGTGGCCTCAAGGTTTACAACATAAAATACCGCAAATGTCCCGTTTATCTCCCATATAGGAACGATATATGGCATGATTAATCCTTTGAACTTCTCATAGTTTAAGGCTGCAAGAAATGCCATGCCTACTTCTACCAAAAACAAAACAAGAAATGCTGCAAGGACACCGTAGTTGACGAAAAACGGAATTGCACTCATTTAGATCCCCTCGCCATCGTCGCGGGTTTTTCTCCACTGACAATCTTTCTCTCCCATGACGGATAATCCTTCAATTTCAATATAATGTCGTCATTTGTCAGTATTCTCTTGACTATGAAGACAGTGAAGATTGCTAGGAAAGTGTACATAACCATTACAAAAATACCAAGTGGTATTACCCAGCCAGAAAGGTTGGATACGGCATATGTTTTCACTACGTCATAAACGATCCAAGGTTGCCTTCCTACCTCGTCTGTGATCCAACCGAGTTCAAGTGTTATCATAGCTATTGCACCCATGAATATTGTGACATATGTCATGAACGAGCCATAAACCGGATCGAATATTTTGGAGAGTATTGGCTTATGCTTCCAGTTTTTGGATTTAGATAGGTAGTACCTGACTGCTATAGCGATTAAGCCCACGATTATAAACACACCAAGTACTATCCCGAATATTGTCATGAGATCAAAGGTTGTATGAACAAATAGTGGGGGCCAATCGGACTTCGGAAATGAACTCAATCCAGGTACTGTTCCTGACGCTTTCCCCGTGAGGAGTATGCTCTGCAACCCAGGAATCGGAACCTTCCATCCAAACATGTACTCATAAGCATTAGCGCGGGGAACAAGATCCATATCTAGAGCAGCATATTTTGCAGGTTCAAGGGTCCCGAGCATGCCCATTGATAAGGTTCCGCCTAAACCTACAGGGATAAAAACGAGAGAAACAAGGCCAAAAGCAATTTTCAATCCGCTCTTGAAATAATATTTTAGTTCTGCAGATTTTGCAAAAAGAAACTTTATCGCGAAGTATGCCAGGATAATGAATGCACCCGTGAATAAGGTAGAGCCTAAAGCATGCATTACCTCGATCGGTGTCGATGCGGTTCCGAAAACTGATAATGGGTTCAGCCCTATGAGAACCCCACTTTTAAGATAGGCACTTATATTAAAACCATTAGGGGTATTCATCCAAGCATTGACCATTATTATCAGAACGCCAGAGAGATTTGCAAAAAAGGCTATCATAGCACCAAAGAACATGTGTAGGTGTCTGTTTGCAATCTTATCCCAAGAATATACGTATACGCCAAGAGCGATACCCTCCATAAAGAACGCAAACACCTCGACGTAAAACGGCAATATAGCAACACTTGCGACGAGACCCATAAAGCCTGGCCATAAAACGAGCAATTGAACTGCTACAGCGATCCCTGAAGCTGTTCCAATAGCAAAGAAAATTACCATTGCCTTGGACATTCTCTTGGAAAGAAGGTCGAAATATGCATTCTTTCTTTTAAACCCAATATACTCGGCAACTACCATTATAATAGGCAAAGCAAGGGATATTGAAACAAACAAAATGTGGATACCCAGACTATAAGCAATCGTTATTCGGTCCATCTCAGTTGGAAGCATTTTCTTTCACCTCTTTAGAAACGATCTTGAATAAGCCTTTGAAATTGAAGAACCCTGCCCATAGGAGGAGTATACCAATGAACTCAGAATAGTAAAGAAAAGCGGGGAAAGCAGCAATATATAACGTTCCAGCGACGCTTACAACGATTACGCCAGCAATTATGCTTACCATTTTTATATTTCTTGTTTTGGTGTATGAATAAAATGATATTCCTATTAGCGCCACCGCCGCAGGAAAAGTGATAAAAGCAGAAAGAAGAGTCACGTAAAGGGGCAATAAACCAAAAACAACCCCGCTAACCAATATATTTCCTATGTTGGAGAATGCAAGAACGAGTACTAGGGCAATAGATGTAACGATTACGTATGCCGCATAGGCTTGAGTGATTTTCTTATTTCCTAGAAGGAGAACCGACCCAATGGCCAAAGCTTCTACAACCAATGCAACTATGAACAGGTATGACTTTATCAAGATCTGCGAATAAATTCCATCTGCAAAAAGAATTTCTAAAATTACTCCAACTGCAAAAGCCCATAGCCCAAGGGACCAAAAAATTATGCTTTCCTTTCTTTTTCTGAAGTAATCGTAAGTCATAAAAGACGCAAGCACAAACGTCAGTACGAATATTACTAAAGTCGAAAGTAGAACGATATTTATCATGATTTCACCAATCCCATGTCAATTTCTTATTTAAATGATAGGACATAAATTTACGCACTTTTGCGCATAGATGCACGACCATATTTAATGTCACTCTTTGACCCAATAACCTATTGAGGGCATTCGTATTATGCAACTAAAAATTGCTGTTTATTTCGAGACCCATTAAAACAATCTCCTATATATTGACCGCCTGTTTTTTTTGGAATAGTAATCTAATGGACCCTTCGAGTATGTCTTCTTTGGTTTCTGTGAAATCGTACACTTCCATGGCCTTTACAATGGCAACGGCCGTGCACTTTGATGACGCGTAGCTGTAGCCAATACCGGTTAAAACTACCTCTAAGCTACGCTCATCATAATTAATTTGTATAGAATCTGCTGGAAGTAAATTGCTGTATTTTTTCAATAAACTGGAAAGAACATCGAGGTTTGGTGCAAAAGTTTTCAGGATTATTCCTATGGAATTGCCAGCTTCTGCCCATAGGTCTGTCGTTTTGTTTTCATCCGAGGCAAAGAGATCGCTTACTAGACCGTCTAGAAGTATACGTGGGACAGGTATCGTGCCTGCTACCTTGTAAAGTCTGCTTAATTGCATGGCGTTAATTAGATTCTCAACCTGATACCCTCCTTCTTTGATGATCGAACAAGTCTTAATGGCATCAGTTATAGTTGAGCTTATTGTCCTTCCAGTGTCCTTAGCCTGAGTTTCGATCAGTTTCGCGGTCTCATTCGAAACAGAGATATTGATTCTAACCATCATTAGACGTCATTAAAGCCAAGTGAAAAACTTTCCTATACCATTATGATTTATCCTTGCATTAATTTAACCCGAAGAAAAGTTCTCAAAATTTTTTGTGTCGTTAGTGGGATTAGCTTTAACCGTTAAGTTACCAGATCTGTTTCAGTCTCGATCATAATCCTCGATCTGCAAAAAATTAATTAGTTTTGATTCCCTATACTCTAATGCATTATATAGCGATAACAGGTGGAGTTATCTCCGGCTTAGGAAAAGGAACCATTACATCCAGTTTAGGATATCTTCTAAAATCACAAGGGCTTAAGGTGACCTCCATAAAGATTGATCCGTACCTCAATTATGACGCGGGAACGATGAATCCGTACCAGCACGGAGAGGTTTTTGTTCTTGATGATGGAAGTGAAGTTGACTTAGACCTTGGCAACTATGAAAGATTTATGGATGTGAGACTGACCAAGGATAATAATATAACAACTGGAAAAGTTTACAAAGAAGTTATTGAAAAAGAAAGGAAAGGGGAGTACCTTGGGAGTACTGTTCAAATTATTCCCCATGTTACTAATGAGATAAAGAGGAGGATCCGTCTAGTTGCTTCTAGCGGTGATTATGATGTCATCCTAATAGAAATCGGCGGAACTGTAGGTGATATAGAATCAATGCCTTTTCTCGAAGCGGTTAGAGAGCTCGGGAGGGAAGAAGGAACAGGAAATTTTATATTTGCACACGTGACACTCGTACCTGAGGTCGGGCCCATGGGGGAGCAGAAAACTAAACCCACACAGCATAGTGTCAAGGCTCTAAGAGAGATAGGCATACAGCCCGATATGCTGTTCTGCAGATCCAAGAACCCTCTTACAATCGAGTCTAAAAACAGGATATCTCTTTTCACGGATGTACCACTGGGCGGTATAATTAGCGTTGTAGATGTGAAAAACGTATACCTTCTCCCAGAAAGCATAAAGAGGGAGGGCGTTATTGATTTCATTCTTAAAAAATTCTCATTACATGGAAATGAAGCCACAGATGAGTGGAAGACGTTCAAAGAGAACATAAAAAACCCGAAAGAAAGCGTGACAATAGCTCTTGTAGGTAAATATACAGAACTTCACGATGCCTACATAAGCCATAAGGAAGCTTTCACGCACGTTACTGGAAATACTGGAATTGATGTCAACATAAAATGGGTGGAATCTCTAGATCTAGAGAAAAGTTTGGAACCGTTAAAAGATGTTGATGGAATACTAATAGCTCCAGGATTTGGCCAAAGAGGGATAGAAGGAAAAATTCTCTCTGCAAAGTACGCCAGAGAGAACAACATGCCACTGGCGGGCGTCTGCCTTGGCTTCCAGGTTATTGTAATAGAATACGCAAGAAATGTGCTTGGTCTCAAAGATGCAAACAGTACGGAATTTGTACCGGATACAAAGAATCCCGTTATAGACATACTTCCGGAGCAAAAGGGGGTGACAGATAAGGGTGGAACAATGAGATTAGGTTCCCAGAAAGTTCTCATACGAGACCATACACTTGCGAAAGCCCTGTATGGAAAAAACGAGACATACGAACGTCACAGGCATAGGTACGAGGTAAATCCAGATTATATCGCGCGACTTGAACAATCAGGTCTGATTTTTTCTGGCGTGGATTCTGAGGAGAGAAGAATGGAGATAACGGAACTTAAGGGTGAAACTTCTCTCTTTGCAGTACAATTTCACAGCGAGTTCCTCTCAAGACCGATGAATCCCTCGAAGCTTCACCTTCATCTAGTGAAAGAGGCCCTTAAACATAAGGACAATTTGCTTCAAACAGAAGTGACAAGGTGAGCGCATATTCATATTTCTTAATAAAACTAAATCTGCATCAAAGAGATTTGAACAAAGAGAGTTTAGAGATGATACATTTTGGATCTTGAATCCTATCTTAAAAAATATCAACAGTCGATTATAAGTCAGCTTGAGAAAGAATACACCTTGGCAAAAGCGGTAAGAGCCAAGGGACTTGATGTATCAACAAAAGTAGAGATTCCCCTTGCCACGGATATGGCTGATCGTGTAGAGGAACTAATAGGTGTGCCCGGAATAGCCGAAGATATACGCAAGTTGTCGAAAGAAATGACCCGTGAAGAACTTGCGATAGAAATTTCAAGAAGCGTAGCCAGGAGGTACCCAGAGGCAGAAAAAGAAACGGCCCTTGACAAATCTGTTAGGGTTGGACTCGCGATCCTCACAGAAGGGATATCCGTGGCCCCACTAGAAGGTATTTCAAAGATTAAGATCAACAAAAATACCGATGGATCTACATATGCATCAATTGTGTACGCCGGACCGATAAGAGGTGCGGGAGCAACCGCGCAGGCTATGAGTGTTCTTATCACAGATATAGTTCGCAGGGACCTTGGTATAGGGAAGTTTGTTGCCACTTCAGACGAGGAGGATAGATACATAGAAGAGGTTCAGGACTACAACAGAAGAAAACATCTTCAATATTTTCCTTCGAAAGACGAAATCAGGGAAGTTGTAAAGAAATCACCCATATGTATAGACGGCGAAGGGAGTGAGGAAGAGGAAGTTTCCGGTCATCGTGATATGCAGAGAATAGAAACAAATCGGATACGCGGTGGAATGTGCCTTGTTCTCTGTGAAGGATTGATACAGAAAGCAAGGAAGGTCAAGAAGTATACCGACAAACTTGGATTAAGCGAATGGAATTTTCTTGGCTCAGGAGGGGAAAAATCTACAAATGAGGAAAAACCTGTAGAGCATGTTTCCGACAAATTTCTGAAAGATATAGTGGCGGGAAGACCAGTGTTTTCTCACCCTGGGAGACCTGGAGGATTTAGGCTGCGTTATGGAAGGTCACGCGTCTCAGGACTTGCTGCCGTATCTATAAATCCAGCTACAATGGTGATACTTGACGGCTTTATAGCTGTAGGATCGCAAATAAAGACCGAACTTCCCGGAAAGGCAGCCGCGATAACACCATGCGAGAATATCGATGGCCCAATGGTGCTCTTGAATGACGGGAGACACATTAGAGTCAACGATGAGAAAGACGCCAGGAATATAGCTAAAGACGTGGAACAGATAACAGATATTGGGGAAATCCTCATATCTTATGGTGAATTTTTAGAAAATAACAGAAGACTTCTTCCTGGATCATTCAACATAGAATGGTGGTTGGAGATTGTCAAATCTTCCGGAAAATCCATTGAAACAAAAAATAAACCTGATCATCTTGAGGCGGTTGCAATTTCCAGAGAGAATGGCGTACCGCTTTATCCAGATTATGATTATTTTTGGCACGATTTGTCTGTTGATGAAGTCTTATATCTCAGAGAAAAGGTCATGCAATCGTCCATAGACAAAAATATGCTCGTGATTCCAACAGACAGAAGAGTTTTTGACATTCTCGTTAAACTTGGAGTAGAATTTAGGTCGCACCTTAATATCTCTGTAGAAAACTATTATCCGCTTATCGTTTGCCTGGGGCTAGATTTAAAAGACGATAAAATCATTGTGAGAGAACAGGATACAAATGGAGATGATCCTATTTCGCTGGTCAACAAACTCTCGGGAATTAGGATAATACCAAGGTCTCCGACTAGAATAGGAGCAAGATTAGGAAGGCCTGAAAAAGCTGGCGACAGGAAAATGAAGCCCAAAGTTCATCTTCTATTCCCCGTTGAAAATTATGGAGATTCTCGCCGATCTCTCAAGAATGCGGAGAAGAATACACTTTCGGGATATGAAGTTGAGGTGGACCTTAGAAGATGTAAAAATTGTGGAGCTGAGACATGTGTGCCCAGATGCCCTAGCTGTGGTTCGCTTACAGAAGATACCCACACAATAAGAAAGGTGAAAATCAATCTTTCGGAAATGATTAACTCAGCAACAGAAAATCTTGGGGTAACCATTCCTGACAAACTCGAGATAAAAGGTGTTAAGGGATTGATTTCAAACAGTAAAACCTGCGAACCCATAGAAAAGGGACTTGTCCGCGCGCTGCATGACGTGACAATAAATAAAGACGGTACGTGTAGGTACGATATGTCTGATATACCCATAACGCACTTCAGGCTATCCGAGATTGGCCTATCTGAGGAGAGAGCCAGAGAACTTGGATATGAAATCTCTGATTTTATTGAAATCTTTCCGCAAGACCTTATTATGCCTCTCTCGTCAGCGGAGTATTTGTTGAGAGTATCAAAGTACATTGATGATTTATTGGTTAAATATTATGGCCTCGCCCCATATTATATGTGCGAAACGCCATCGGACCTAATAGGACAGCTTGTCATAGGTCTGGCTCCGCACACATCTGGAGGGATCGTTGGCAGAATTATCGGGTTCGCAGACGTGAGTGGCTGTTATGCACATCCGCTGTATCATGCTGCCAAGAGGAGGAACTGCGATGGCGATGAGGATAGTGTGATGCTACTCTTAGATGGACTCTTGAACTTTTCTAGATCATTCCTCCCATCTACGACTGGTGGGCTGATGGATGCCCCCCTTGTCTTGACAGTAAAACTTAATCCGGACGAAGTAGACAAGGAGGCCCTGAATGTAGATACGATGTACACATATCCGCTTCAATTTTATGAAGCCACAATTGAAGGGAAGATGGCCTCAGAGATTGAGAGTTTCATGACTACAACAGGGAAACTATTGCAGACCACGGGCGTTACCATGGGTATGGGATTTACAACTCGTACAGAGAAGATAGATTCTGGAGTCAAAATTTGTTCCTACAAATCCATAGGAACAATGGAAGAAAAGATCGAGAGACAGCTCTCTCTGGCACAGATTATAAGGGCAGTAGATGCCGACGATGTCGCAGTCAGGGTTCTGAGCTCGCATTTTCTTCCTGATATATTTGGTAACTTCAGAAAATTTTTCTCGCAGGAATTCAGATGCAGCAAGTGCAACACCAAATACAGGCGAGTCCCGCTTTCTGGAAAGTGCAGGAAGTGTGGCAACAAAAGTATAATCCTTACAATACATAAGGGTAGCATAGTGAAGTATTTGGACGAGACAATAAAAGTTGCACACGAATATAAAATGCCCTGGTATGTTACGGCTCAGGTAGAAAACATATCAAGAACGATAAAGGAGACATTCACAGATGATGATAAGCCAGAAATCACGCTGGACAAAAATCATGCCATGAAAATTGAAGAATTTGAGGGCGATGAGGAATGATTGGATCATTATTTGTCACAGGACCTGCAGGAACTGGTAAGAGCTCCTTCTCCGGTGCACTGAAAGAATGGTTTGTGGAAAGCGGATACGATGTTGCACTAGTCAACCTGGACCCGGGAGCTGAATACATCCCGTATGATGCGGATTATGATATCAGAGAAATTATTTCCTTAAGTGATGTTATGTCACAGTATAACCTTGGACCAAATGGAGCCCAGATAGTTGCATCCGATCTTATTACCGAAAATTCGGATGCAATAATAAAAGAACTCTCGGTTTTTGAAGATTACTATGTCATTTTCGACACCCCGGGACAAATAGAACTCTTTGCATTCAGGCCCTCGAGCCCCATTCTTATAGATCAACTAACTGGAGGCAAGGCTATGCTAGCGTTCATCACAGACTCCGTCCTATCAACATCGCCTTCTGGTTTTATTTCACAGAAATTGCTCTTTGGTTCAGTTATGTCCAGGTTTTACAAACCTATGCTATTTGTTCTCAACAAAACAGATCTTATAGACGATGAGCAACTTGATCAGATTATGAAGTGGGAGTCCGATCCAGATGAACTCTATGACGCCTATACAAACGAGAAAGATACCGGCATGAAGGATTATTTTCAATCCATATTGAAATCGTTTAAGGAGACTGGATTGATCTCAAAGGTCGTTCCGGTATCATCACACACCGGCCTAGGCATGGAATCGGTATATTCAGAAATGTCTCTTTTCTTCGAGGGCGGTGCGGATACCGACACTATGTATAAAGACGATTAAGAGTCTGTTTCGAGGATTTATCTTTAATTGAGAACTATTTGAAACTGATTTAGCGCAGGAACGTTGTTTTTGCAGACAAGCATGCTCGGAAATCTACAGAAAGGCGTCGCTTCAAAACGTTAAATATGGAATAAAGATTGTCAAATACGATGATCTAAATGAAAACCGCTTATTTTGAGCATTACGAAAATCTTAGTGACATATTCAATAATATATATAAAGAACAGGATCCTATAAGAGTATTCAAGAATTTTATCAACGGGAAATGGGTGGAGTCAAATTCCGGAGAATACATGAGTGTTAATTCACCCATTAACGGTGATTTAATTGCACGTGTACAGAAATCAACCAGAGAGGATGTGGAAACAGCAATCGATTCAGCTTATGAATCAAGAAAAAAGATCAGGGAAATAGCTGCCATAGAAAGGATTAGAGTCCTAAATAAGGCAAGGCACCTAATGGAGAGTTATAAAGATGACTTTGTTAATGTGATGATCCTTGAATCTGGCAAGACGAAAGATCTCGCTGAGGGCGAATTCAATACCGCTCTTCTGAGAATAAAATTGACGATGGAGGACGCAGGAAAGATGTATGGGGAGTATATTCCTGGTGACTGGGCAGAGGATAAGGTGAACAAAGTGGCCGTTGTTATAAGAGAGCCTCTGGGTGTTATTGCAGGTATTTCTTCTTTCAATTATCCTCTCTTTTCTATGGCTTCAAAGATAGTCCCGGCTCTTATTTCTGGTAATTCTGTTGTTGCAAAACCAGCGAGTGACGATCCAATCGTTTCCCTACTCTTTGTTAAAATTTTACAGGAAGCGGGGGTACCGTCGGGTACGTTGAATATAATAACCGGGATGGGAGGGGAGATTGGTGATTACATTGCTAAAAACAGCAAGGTACAGATGATCACATTGACTGGAAGTACGGCAACGGGCAAGCATGTGGCAGAGCTAGCCAGCATGAAAAAGTTACATCTCGAATTGGGAGGAAAAGGAGCTGCCGTGGTGGCGCAGGATGCTGATCTTAAACTAGCAGCGGAAAGGATTCTTGGAGGGTCACTTAGGTACTCAGGCCAGAGGTGTGATGCGATAAGCAGAGTTATTGTAGTTAAAGAAATTCATGATAAACTTCTTGACGAAATTTTGAAAATATTTGACAGCTACAAACTTGGTAGTCCACTTGATGACGGGATCAAAGTTGGTCCATTGATAAATATAAGAGCTGCAGAGAAGGTACAGGCCCTTGTGGATGATGCCGTACGAAATGGTGCTAGGTTGCTGAAGGGAGGTAAACACAAAGGAAACTATTTCGAGCCTACTTTGCTTGATGATGTTCCTCTAGATTCTAGAATAGCGTGGGAAGAAACATTTGGCCCTGTAGTTGTGATAATCAATGCCAATAACATTGATAACGCCATTGAGATTGTAAACAATTCGAGTTATGGCCTCGATTCATGCGTATTTACAAATAGCTTATATACCGCATGGCACGCGGCTAAAGCACTAGAAGACGGCTCAGTAACGATAAACGATTCTCCGTCTCACGGGACTGGATATTTTCCATTTGGTGGAAACAAGGATTCTGGCTTGGGTAGGGAAGGTATTGGATATAGTTTGGACGAGATGACTAAGGTGAAAACAATACAGCTTGATCTAAGTCCAATGGGTCCATCAAAAAGATTATCTGAGTAAGTAGAAGTTTCAAGATATTTTTTAATATCTTTTCCTGCGAATTCCAACAAAATTGTACTTAATTTCTTTTCACGAGTTTGTAACGATATTTGTTTTAGAATTTATGTTAAAAACCCCGCCCACTATGAATATTTTTTCCTGTGTATTATACCCTATCTGAACCACATCAATTGATTCGTTATGACTAAATAAAGTTCGGAAGACGTGATGTGAAGCAATTTTCTTGAGTATATATCTGACCTTATTAACGATAAACTTTGATTCTAAATTTTTGTCAGAAAACATAATAGTACGGATGACTGGATATAACTCACAGATCCTTCGCCCAGTTCCTGGATCTTTCAACCGCTTCCCGCCATTTATTGTATAATCTTGATCGATATTCCTCGTTCATATTCGGGTAAAATACTTTATCGGTCACACACAAACTGGCGAGATCAGAAATCTTCCAGAAATCCGTAGCTATACCAGCCATAAATCCTGCACCTCGCGATGTTGTCTCCAGGATCTTTGGCCGCTTAACGCTTATGTTTGATATATCTGCTTGAAACTGCATTAGGAAATCATTTGTTGCAGCATTCCCATCAACGTTTAATTCCTTTAGGTCCAAATTTACATCCTCTTTGATTGCTCTAAGTACATCGTTTGTTTGATAAGCTATGGATTCAAGAGCACTTCTGGCAAGAACTGCCTGCGTTGTGTCCCTTGTAAGACCTATTATGAGACCTCGTGCATATGGATCCCAGTAAGGGGCTCCTAGACCCGTTAACGCGGGAACAAAATAAACTCCGTTATTCCCATTGACGCTCTTTGCCATAGATTCCACTTCGTCGGAGTTTTCAAATAATTTCAACCCGTCCTTAAGCCACTGTATAGCAGCACCAGTCACGAATATGCTCCCTTCAATCGCGTAGGATACCCTATTTCTCTGGAAACTGTATGCTATTGTGGTCACTAAATTGCTGGTCTTTCGGGGTTTATCTCCGGTATTGACAACAACAAAAGATCCAGTTCCATATGTGTTTTTGGATTCTCCTGGGGAAAGTGCAAGTTGACCAACCAACGCGGATTGCTGGTCGCCAATCATGCTCGATATCGGTATTTCTACTTTAGTTACTGATTTATCACTGTACCCGTATATGAAACTTGAAGGCATGACCTCAGGAAGGATGTTTTTAGGTATTTTGAATATATCTAATAATTCATCGTCCCACTCAAGTGTATTTATGTTGAATAGCATCGTTCTTGAGGCGTTCGTATAATCCGTCAAATGCAATTTACCTCCGGACAGTTTCCAGAGCAACCAGGAATCTATTGTTCCAAAATTTAGATCGTTCCTTTTTGCCAGTTCACTTGCTTTTGGGACCTCACTTAAGAGCCACTTTATCTTGAATGCACTGAAATATGGATCAGGTATCAAACCTGTTCTTCCCCTAATTACATTATAGTCATCCTTCAATTCATCAAGAAGAGGTGAGGTTCGGCGATCCTGCCACACAATGGCGTTATGTATCGGTTTTCCCGTATTTTTATTCCACAGAACAGTAGTTTCTCTCTGATTTGTAATACCTATGGCACTTATGCTGTCGTAGTCAATATTTGCAGAAACGATGGCATCATTCATAGCATTCTTCTGAGCAAGCCATATCTCCTCAGGATTGTGCTCTACCCAGCCGGGATACGGAAAATACTGAGGGAAAGAATCATGACCTATCCCGCATGGTTTACCGGCAAAGTTCCAAACTATGGCCCTAGCATTTGTTGTACCTTCATCCAGAGATAGAATGTACTTGTCTTTTCTCACGAGAAACAATCATGATTGAAATACTTAAGCATTTGTCTATTGCAAAATATCGTATAATAAAGAGATGAAAATAAGAATCCAGCCCCAATATTTCAAGAGGGTATCAGATCTGACAAAGGAATTAGTCCGTGTTCCCATAAAAATTGCACTGTACATCGATTCAATAAAATTTATCGCCAGAAAAATTTAAATAGACGCCAATGCTTAATTCTTTAATTCTAACTCCTCAGTTTCTTAGGGTATAAGATTCATCGTTGCATTGGTAGCTGTATTTTGCTTGTTCTGATGATAGAATAGTTTATTAATGTGTATACCCTATTACTGTATATATGAATCCAGAGATACTCAAAGCTGCAAAGAAGATCGGAGAGGAGAGAGGCATTCCTGTGGAGGTGAAACCTAAGGGGAATTCCTATTATCTCTATAGGGACACAACGAGATGGGATAAGGAGAGAAAGAAGAGGGTCAAGGTATCGGAATACATAGGAAGGATCACTGAGTATGGCCTTGTCGAGCGCAATCGCAGGACCATATACGAATTCGGGAATTCCGAGCTCCTGCTATCAGCTGCTTCAGATCTGATCCCGGAGCTGAAACACAGGTTTCCAGATCACTGGTCAGAGATATTGGCCATGTCCATGATCAGGGCAGAGGAGGAGACCAATATGATAAGAAAGATCGAGAGCGGAGAGATGAAACAGAAAGATCTTATAATTGAGAGAAACAAGCTTGGAAAATTCGCAATACTGAGCAACCTGAGATCAGACCCGAAAGAGATATACGAACTCTACAAGTCACGGGAAGAGGTGGAGGTCGCATTCGATTCCATGAAGAACGAGCTGGAGAACGACAAATCGTATCTGCACACAACTGACGGCATCAGGGGATATTTCTTCATATCTTTCGTATCGCTGTATATCTACTTCAGCATCCTTGAGACGCTGAAGGAGAAGAAGCTCTCACAGAAAATATCTGTGAAGGATGCACTGTTCGAACTTTCAAAGATATATGTCATAGCGGATGGGGCAAGAAGATCTGTGGCAGAGATCCCTGATAGATCACAGAAGATTGCAGATGCATTTGGATTGAAGTTATACCCTAAGATCGTACGGAGTTAGAATCTTTAATGGAGAATGTACGAGGCACTGGTGATGTACATGTTCCGAGACGTTCTGTAATTACAACGCTTTCTGCCATGGGTTATTTTTTAGATGGATATGATTTGAGCGTTATTTCGGTATTTACGTTGGTCTTAGTTACTTATAAAATATTTCCGTATGACTCTTTAACTGAGTCTTTTGTAACTGGATCCGCTCTTCTCGGGGCTTTTGTGGGTGCGGTACTCTTTGGGCATTATGCAGATAGGATAGGACGAAGATATCTGTATATTTTCGATCTGGTATTCTTTGCCGTATTTGCCTTACTGACTGCATTTTCGACGAACATATACGAGATGATAATCTTCAGGTTCTTTGTCGGATGGGGGGTCGGTGCAGATTATGCTCTCAGCCCAGTATATTCGACAGAAATGTATCCTAACAAGAAGAGAGGGGCGGGATACGGTTGGGTATGGACGTTCTGGAGCATAGGAGCGGCGGCGGCATTTCTGATAGGATGGATACTCTACCTTCATGATCCTTTGACCGGTTGGAGATACACTCTTGGACTTGGAGCCATTCCCGCGGTAATAGTTGTCATCTTGAGGACAAGAATGCCCGAATCAACCAGATGGAAGGTTGTTGAAGAGGGTTTGATCCCTGGATCAAGCGTAAACAAGGTTGCAGAGAAGATAGGCATTACACCAACCGATCTGAAGGCGCTTCTTGATGAAAGACAGAGGGAAGTTAACATAGCCTCTGGGTCGTTGGCTTCACTTTTCAAAGGAGAATACGGAAAGCGTACTGCAATAGTATGGATTCAGTGGATAATGTATGACATTGCAGGCTATGGGATTGGACTCTATTCGCCCCTTATTCTAAAGGGCCTCGGAGTTTCTGGATCAACATCACTGCTTTTTTCGTTCATATTTTACATGCCTATTGGATTCCTAGGTGCATTTGGGGCGGTTATGCTCAATGATAGGGTAGGCAGGAGACCGTTGCAGATCATTGGGTTCGGCGGCATGGCCGTAGCGATGCTTATGTTCTTCTTTGCTTCTAGTGGTACCGGTGTATTGTTCCTCTCAATAGGAATACTGGCCTTTATCATTGATTACGGAATTGGAAACTTGGGCCCGGGTAACACGATGGGCTTATACGCAATAGAACTCTTGCCCACAAAACTTCGTTCATCCTCTATGGGTAGCGCCACAGGAATAACCAGAATTGTGTCGTTTCTCTCTGCATTTCTGTTCCCATTCCTTTCAAAACCAACGGTTCTTGGGCACGCGGGATTCTTTACGATACTGCTGATCATTATGGTGGGTGCTTTCCTCTTTACAATATTCTATACACCTGAGACGAAGGGGCTTACGCTAGAGGAAATTGCCTTGGCATCATATAAACATGAACATGGATTTCCAAAACTGGTGCTACCATCAGCAAAGAAATAAAAAAATGGGCTATATAAGTAGTCCTAATCTTTTCCACTCAATTATATTTTTCTTGTATTCATTTTTCGATTCTTCGTTTATCTTTCCACTGAAATTTTTACTTATATTTTCACTGATTTCCAGGACTTTAGCACTGCCTGAAGATTCCCGGAGGATGTCTATTATTGCAGCAGATATGCATGCATAATCGTCGATCTTACCTGAGTAGTATCTAGGAATCTTGAATTCAAGGGTCGAATACAGAATGAAAGTGAGAGTTGGAATGCGCATCATACCTATGTCAGTGGTCTTACGCCACTTGGAAATGATCTTATATGAAGGGGGTGGCAATTCTACAATAAAATTAAGGAAATTGATAATTTTATCTGCCATTCTCTGATCTAGCCTTTCGTAACGAAAGCCTTCATCGGACGGAACAAGCATTCTCGGGTGCCATTCTACCATAATCCTTACCTCATTTGTTATGTGTTCGAGAATTTCCTTTATCTTCACGTAATCTCTGCTCCTCTCGGAAAAAAAATGTTTTCTGTCCATATAAAGCAACTTTATTCCCTGGGCGATGTAACTCCTCAATAATACGTCCTTGTCTTGATCAAATTTACTTATAGTTTTTCTGAGCTGCATCTCTTGATTATATATCTTATACATATATCGTTTCTGTGGTGTATATATTTGTCTAAAAGTGGAAAATCTCAAAGAGCGATATTATATAACGACCTGATCTCAGGGATAATGTTTCTCGTAGGAAGTATTCTTTTCTTTCTCGGATCATTCTCTACTGGGATCGTATTATTTATCATAGGTAGTGTGGGAATGGTAATAGGCCCTGCCTACAAAATTGTAAGATGGAAAAGCACTAATTGAATCTTTTTTCGCCTGTATTGACTGTTAGCGCATTGCGGACTGGGCGCATAAGAAATTTAGCAAAAGCCCAAATGAAAACACGGGATTGCACGACATTCAATGTTTTTTTTCCGCCTGTTCGAATCTTTGTCACTTAAATGTCTACAGCCTGACATCATTCCAATAGCTCTGTTACCGTATCTCTTTACTTGAATAATGGTTTGTTCATTTTGAGTTAGCTGGCATTGAATCTAATGCAGGTCTTTTTCAGCTGAGAATGAACAAGCCTCTGATATATTCTACATGCTAAAGCATCGGAGGTTCCTGCTTCATCGATGGTGCCTTTATCATGACGTCCAAAGGTCCTATTCTATCTCACACCCTTTTTATCGGGCTTATCAGGCTTAAATTCCCCACTGCCCATAGGTATGTTCCCTACGTATCGTCGTTTCCAATAAATTTTTAGCTTTGCTCCATCTTCTGCGTGGTACAATGGGTCTAATACACTCACAGCCTGTTATTTTCCGAATAAATGATTTTAATAGGGAAAGGTAGAAAGTGCTGTTTCTGTTCTTTCTGATCTGTACATTTAGAAGACCATCAGATTTTTTGGGCTTGTCTAGGTTGTCTATTTGAAAGTATGAGTATGGGCTAATAGATTCTGTTAGAACTGGTAGAAGTTACAAAATACCTTGGAAAAATAGGATGGTAGTCTGCAAATGGGATTTTTCTTGGAAGGTTTAAAATATTGATCAAGAATAAAGTTTAATATGCTGCTGAAACTCGCAATAATTGGTGGCGGTATATCTGGCCTCTTCTCGGCTTTTTATCTTTCTCAAAGTGGAATGGATGTAACGCTATTTGAAAAAGGTGACCTGTCATCGGGTACTTCAGGTAGATTTCATGGTATGCTCCACAGCGGAGCAAGATATGCGGTGAATGATAAAATATCAGCCATTGAGTGTATTTCTGAAAACAAAAGGCTTAGCAACATCGCAGAAAATTTTATAGACGACACTGGTGGTTTCTTCGTGGCTGCAAATGAAAAGGAAGCCGAGTTTGGAGACCGATTAATGAAGGGATGTACGGATGCCGGTATAGAAACTAGAGAGGTAGATCCCGAAGTCGTGATGGCCAAGGAGAAAAATATCAAAGATATTAAAAGAGCAATATCTGTACCAGACAAAATAGTGAGATCGTATGAACTCTCCGTGGC
The DNA here is from genome assembly GCA_026127925.1 of Thermoplasmatales archaeon. Lineage (NCBI taxonomy): Archaea > Methanobacteriati > Thermoplasmatota > Thermoplasmata > Thermoplasmatales > Thermoplasmatales archaeon. Next base: position 176,827 of record JAJSLM010000001.1, on the reverse strand, counting down.
TATTGCGGCAAAGTCAGTACTTAACGGGCTTAATGTGAAAACGTACTCCAACGTTAAAAGGATAAATGTGAATGATGGAGAGGCAAATTCACTTGAATATGAAAGATCCGGAAAAATTTACGAAGATAAATTCGATTATATCATAAACGCCACGGGTCCATTTTCTAATGAAATCCTTGAGTCCTCTGGACTGGAACGCGAGGAGATTGTGGCGTCTGCGGGGGCAATGGTGGTTTATGAAGGAAGGTTAGTAAACTCTGTAATAAACAGGATGAGGGAACCTTCGGATGGCGATATAATTCTCCCCTACGGCTCAGTTTCTATAGTGGGAACAACAGCCGTCATGGTCGACGATCCTAATAATTTCTCAGTTGAGGAGGAGGACATAAAAATGATGACAGATGACGCAGCAGTGGTTATTCCATATATTAAGAATCATAAATATAAGAGAATATATTACTCCATAAGGCCGCTGTCTGAAGACGAGGATATCGAGACAGATTCACGGAAAGTGAGCAGAAGTTTTAAAATTGCTAAAAATTCAAAGGCAGGTAATGTACTAACCGTTAAGGGGGGGAAATTTACTACCGGGAGGTTAATAGGAGAAAGCGTTGCAAGAATGATATCATCTGAGACTGGCGAGAAAGTGGATCTATCAGATTACAATTTTAACTACGCTTATTCGGACTATCTGTCTAGAGTTAAGAGTGATATCCCAGCTATTAACAAAATTAATGAGAGAAATGGTACGGTTGACGAGGAATTTGCGCAACGCGCAGCTTCATTTCTCATTTCACATTCAATCTCTATGGGTGATAAAGTTGGAATTTAGCGGTGAATTCAAACTTAATAGTACTAAGAGCGAGACCCTTGAGCGGTTAGCTGATTTTGAAAGAGTGGTGGGATGCCTGCCTGGTATAGAAAGCTATGAAAAGGAGGGAGATGAGTACGTTTGCAGACTGAAACTGGATGCTTCTTCTATGAAAACCTCGTATCTGAACACGATATCGGGAAAAATGTCGGTTAACTATGCTGGCATCAATGGAAATAGCCTAGACATAAACGGGAAGGGTAGAGTAGCAGGATCGTCAATCAAAATTGCGTTACATGTAGACATCAATGATGATGCCCAAGGTACATTAGTTAAATGGTCCGTTTCCGTAGATTATGGTATAATGTCCAAGCTCATTGGAAAAGAAAAACTTCAAACCGCGACCTTAGAAAATATAGACAAAAGCGTACAGTGTCTAGAAAATAGATTGACTCACTAAGATGTCTCGTTATTCATAAGATGTGTTTTTTCCAAACTTTTTCATATTCCCACAAATGATGTAATAATCTTCATAAATATAATTAAAAAACGATATAAGTGTTCTTTCCGGTATAATGTGATATTGGCAAGAGCATGAGATTCATAAAGCTAACTAGTTACCAGAATATAAATAAGAGTTCAATATTACCGTGATTAATGGTAGGGAACAGCATTCTGAGAAGGATCAGCTCTGTAGGGGAAAGAAATATTTTCCAGCGGCTTCTCGGATTTGTTGACATGGCCAAGGAATCTGTGCAAACCTTAAGTGATATGCTTTTCGCAGAGGACTTAAAAAGGATAGAGTTCAATGCGAGAATAAGAAATATAGAGAAGAGAGGGGACGATCTCTCAGTTACTGTTAAGGAGGAGATAACAGGTGGGGCAATAAGCTCAAGCCTCATGGATAACCTCATCATGCTGGTTGAGACCTGCGATGACCTTCTGGATACATCCTATTTCATAAGCAGAGAGTTAAGAAGGATACATGAGAATTCGCATAAGTTCGATGAAAATACGCTTAACATCCTGAATGTTACATATAATACTGGCAGGAATATACTGCTTCTGGCTAAAACAGCCCTAGATCATGTCCAGGTCATGCTTGAAACAAAGAGCAGGAAAGATATGGAAGATGCAAGAATAGAAATAGAATCCCTCGAGGAACAGGTAGACGATCTGAAGGACAATATGATAGATGCGGCTTACAACAACGCTGATAGGATACCTTATGTAGCATTTATCCATATAACGGAACTCGCGCACAAGCTTGATGATCTTCTTGACAACTGCGAGGATATAGCTGACCTACTGTTTACTATAAATGTTGCGATTACCAAATGAATGTTTTACACATACCTTATACTTGCCCTTGTCACGTTACTCGTTGCCTTCGTGTCAGGTAACAATCTTTCAGCAGCTGTGGGAACACTCATTGGGTCAAGGATACTTAGTCTCTACGGCTCAATTTTGATCGCGATTGCAGGTTTTGTTGCAGGTCTTCTTATACAAGGGGGGAGCCTTCATTCCACTGCAGTTCTGCTAATACCTGACAACCACTTTATCATTGCTATCTCGCTGGCAATTGCACTTGGAATTTTCGTGATTGCTGCGATAGTGCGAGTACCGCTTTCCCTTGTAATGGCCCTAGTCGGAGTCTCAATAGGGATAACATTAAAATTCGGTATTGCAAGCAACTGGCCAATCATAAGGGATATTGTAATAACGTGGATAATAGCGCCAATTGGTTCGGTTTTTGTAGCCTTTTATCTTAATAGAAGGTTCAATAAATTACAGCCAAAAGATGTGTGGAACTACGCTGTTTTTATAAAACTAATGCTCATTGCTGTTTCATTCTTCACTTCATTTACGCTCGGAGCGAATACACTTGGCTTCATAGATGAAATAGCAAGAGTGACCGGATACGAAGTTATATTTCCAGTAATCGGAATAATCGTAGGGTCATTTTTCTTAAGCAAGGGAGTCTCCAAGAGAGTTGGCCAGGAGATGTATTCAATGAGATATACAAGCGCATTCATATCTCTTGTAGTCTCTTCCGTTTTGGTTGAAGTTGCTACAATTTTCGGATTCCCGCTCAGCAATACACAGACACTTACATCGAGCGTGTTCGGTTCGGGTCTTTCGTACAGGACGAAGGCAATGGATGCTTTGCCCTACCTTTTCACAGTTGCCATGTGGGTGGTTTCTCCGGCGATCGGTATAATTTTGGGATATCTTGTTGCTTAACGACCGATAAATCTTATTATCAGGACATTACTATCTACTATTAGAACATGGAATTCAAAGCAAAATTTAAGATTCCTGCCTCACTCTGTACAAAATGCAGGGGTGCTAAACTTCTTTGCGGACTTTCATTTTGTCCTATTACTGTAAAGTCTATCGTTAAACCGAGAGTGAACATTGCTCAGGGAAACAGGATCAGCGGATCTTCGCCTCCCAGCGTATTTGTTGGACGATACGGATATCCCAAGGTAAAGGTGTACCCCTCTGTTCCGCAGGTTCATGGAGATACATCTTCCTACGAGAACCCAAAGGAATGGATGAATCTTCAACTGGAAGATTTTCTGAGCATGCGCTTATCAATGATTAGGGGCGGAACAGACGTTTATGTTCAGAACGCAGCAGATCCTGATAAGTTGTTCCGGGAGCTACAACTCATGGCTCTCTCTGAAAAATATGTTGAAGTCGACATGACCCTGGAAAAGAATCTTTCTGATATGTCTGTCATTCTTGACGAAAACACGCCACCCATGGGCCCATCCGCTCCGCTTTTGAAGTTCCAATCCGATTATTCCTCTCCCAGCTTGAGTGTCGAGAAAGTTTATGGAGACACTGATTTAAAAGCTATGGATGCAATGAAGTTCCTGTATTCAAGAAATGAAGATGTTTCAAAGATATCAAAAATCCTCAGCGTTGGAGCTATAGGAACAAAGAAAATGAGAAAGGTTGTTCCAACAAGATGGTCAATAACTGCAGTTGACAAGAACCTTTCCGATGATCTTATAGAGAAAAGCAAGGACTATCCACAGATAGACAAATTCCTGACGTATGTGAGAAGAACCAACGGCAACCTCTTCATAGCAATTCTTACCCCTTCTAACTGGATATACGAGTGGGGTGAAGCTTGGGGAAGAGGAACAACATGGAATCAGTGGGGGGAAGAGACTTACACAGAAATAGACAACGAGGGGTACTTTGGAAGGAAAGACTACCCAGGAATTGGCGGATGCTACTACTCGACAAGACTTGCCATTGGAGAGAAGTTGAATGAGATGAGGAGAAGTGGAGGTGCAATTACTTGGAGAGAGATATATCCTGGCTTCAGCCTTCCTGTCGGGGTATGGTATGTCAGAGAAAATATGAGGGAACTCTTTAAAATGAAGCCCGCAGAGTTTGACACACTTGATGATGCCCTGAGATTCATATCCAAATTCCTTAAGGTTCCTCTGGAGATCTGGTTACAGAAATCCGCTGTGGTAAAGACGTTAAAGTACAACAATCTGGAAAGATTTTTTTCGATTTGAAATGAAGATCATTGAGTACTCGGTTTCAAAGGCGATCTCTAAAAGCGGAATGATGGAACTAGACTATGCTATAAACCCTTATTCAGGATGTTTTCACAGATGCCTCTACTGTTATGCAATAGATTATACACACCACAAGGACGCCGCTTCGAACTGGGGCGAGATAGTTTACGTCAAGAAGAACATAGACCTTATTCTAAAGAGAGATATTATTGGGCTTCCAAGAGGCATTGTTGGGCTGGGTACAATAACAGATCCATATCAACCCGTAGAGGCAACATACAGATTATCCAGAAAGATACTTGAGATCCTGCTTAGAAATGGTTTTAGAGTAACGGTACAGACAAAATCTCCACTTGTTACGAGAGATGTTGATGTCCTATCACTGCACAGAAGCACAGCCGATGTCGGGATTACGATCACTACAATCAATCGAGCAAAGTCTCTTATGATAGAAACGAAAACGCCTTCACCCTCTGCAAGGATAACGGCTTTAGGAAAACTCAATAATGAAGGTATCAAGACTTGGATATTTTTGGGACCGATTATACGTAATTTCAACGACGATGATGAGAATTTAAGAGCTATCTTTGAAGCAGCTGTATCAACGGGTTCTAGAGTAATCTATGACTTTTATTCTTCATACAAAGGGGCAAATTCCATGATGGAGCGATATCTTCCTAGGCATGATGGCAGAAAAGAATTCAATGAATCAAATGTCTGGAAGAGGGAGGTTGTGGGACGAATAGCAAAGCTCGCAGAAAAGTATAATGTGGAATGCAACAGCCAGAAAGATGAGTGGTTGGTTGAGAGGGGCTATAACTTTGGCGAACTCCTCTGACTCAAAGTCAAAACCTTTTTTATAATAAGCTTCACTAGATTTCAAATAAGGTTAATTGCCTCGCAATTTCTTTTGAGTAGAACAGGCAGACCCATGAAACCAGATGTGAAAACTGTGCGAAACTAAAAATGTCATTTGATCTTCAAATACCTTCCTTAATTAATCAATAAAATCCTCAGATCTTTTATGATAATCGCAATATGTAAAATATACCTAAAGGGTATTTGAGCACATAAAACTTAGAATCCGTTATAAAATTTCACGAGCCTCACAAAGTATTCCGGGTTCTGACCTATCAGTTCCTTTAATTTCCCGATGGTCTTTTCTCTGTCGTAAGTGAAACGTTTAAAAATAACCTGGTTCTGATCTGTGTCGAGAATTGTATACATTGGCATCCAGTTTCCGTCTCGTGGTTGCCCAGAACTACCAGGATTTATGATTCTTCCACGATAGAACATCTGAAAATGTGTGTGCCCAACCAAGATGTAGTCAAATTTCTTGAATTTTGCTGATTTCCATACCATCTCGGCTTCAGATCCATACATGTAGCCGTTAAGGATGTTGTTCGGGGAGGCGTGTACCATAAGAAAATTCTTTCCATCAAGTGAGAACTCAAGCATGTCTTTCAGGGAATCGAGCCTGGCAATGTCTTCTTTAGACAGAAATTTTAAAGAAATATTGTCGCGAGTAAATACACTTAGATCATGCATTTCTGGAGCACACCCACAATCGGTATTTTTTGCGACTGCCTCGTCATGATTTCCTCGCACAATGAAATCGGATTGGCCAAGAACAGCATCTAGCGTTTCTGCCGGCTCAGGTCCGTAATCTACTATATCGCCTAGGAACAATGCCTTGTCAAATTTTTCGGCATCAAATAGAGACTTAACAGCCTGAAAATTGGAATGTGCATCAGAATATATTAGAATTCTCATATCGTGTAATCTCAATTTGATATTTAATCACTGTGCCTTAGCGTTTTTTAAAAAAAGTAGGTTTATGAAGAGTAAACTATATGCTGTATCTAGGATGAATGTTTTGCTTAAAAAAAATAGCCTCCTTTGGTCATCTGCCGTTTGTGACCATGAGTTTGGATTTCTCAGGCTTACTTCGGATTCTCTCGTTTTTGAATCGAATGAACATGTTCCAAGGAAAGTCATACCATTTTCATCGATCTTGAATACCCATGCTGGAGGAATATTGAGAAGGAGGTTGACTGTCGTAGTTAAAGGAGTCGAGCAAAAGATTGTGTTTACTGTTCCAGAAACTGCTATTTGGAAAAAGAATCTTGCACTAATAAATCCACGGCCAGAATATATCAAGGAAAAATCAAAATTAAATGGTGAGGCCGGAATCCTTTCGATTGTTGACAATTCATTAGTTTTTCAAAAGATCGAAGGGAAAGAAAAGAAGGTTATTAGAATCGACAGCATAGATTCAGTTCGTCCCAAAGGCATTCTGAAAAGCACACTTACCGTTAGATCGGGCAATGTTGAATACGCTTTCAAGGTTTCAAAAGCAGACCAATGGGCGGAGATTCTTTCCTTTGCGATTCAGATGAAACACCCAACTAGTCGTAAGGCTCAGGTTACTCCACAGGTTTCCCAAAATACTCAAACGAAGACAACCAATCCGATAACAAGTACCATCAATCCTGGCCAACAGAAATCGAATTTCAATCAGCCTTCTCCTGCCACCCACCGGAAACTGAATCTAGGAACACGATCCGGAACGATATCCACCACCGGTTCGAGGATGAAACCGGTAACTTCTCACGTACAGTCAACAGCTAGCACGAGACAACCGATCGCCCATGGCATTACAAAAACAGGAGCTCCAGCAGCGACACCGAGATCAAACAAAACGATTTCAGCTGGCCAGTACCGCGGTTCATGGCCAATGGGACAGGATTATGATCAGGCCTTTCAAAACGTTGCTAAAAGCATAAATCCCACCCTTGGAAATTCGTCTGCTTGGAATGTAATCAGGAATCCAAGGAACCAAAGTATGCTCGTTTATGCGGCTGGAAATTTTGGCTCGGTCTATAAAGTCAAGTTTGATGACGGCAAGATCTACGCCTTAAAGTGCTTTACTAAAAAATCTACGGAAATAAACATGAGGTACGAAAAGATAAGCAATTATCTTGAAACCAATTCTGGGAATCGCGAATTCCTGGTACATTTCAAGTACTTTAAGGATGGCATAAAAACTAAGAAATCCGATACGTTTTATTTTCCCATCCTCAAAATGGAATGGTGCGAAGGCCAGAGCTTGAATAACTTCGTAGAATCGAATCTTAACCGTCCGAAAAAGATAAAATTGGTAGCGGAAACACTCGTCAAAGACATTGCTTCTCTTCAGGATATCGGCATATCTCATGGCGATCTGTCGGGAGACAACATAATAATCAATGATAAGAACGAAATTTTTTTCGTGGATTATGATGGGATGTTCATCCCGGGATTCAAGGGAACAAAGTCCGTGGAAATAGGTCACGGAGACTTCCAGCACCCCAATAGGACTAGAGAAGACTACTCAGAAAAACTTGACAATTTTTCAACACTTATAATCTACACTTCTCTTCTTGCAGTTTCCGAGAAACCGTCGCTATGGTCCGACTTTAATGATGATAATCCTGACCGATTGATCTTTGGGAAGAACGATTTCAAATCTCTAGAAAACTCAAAGGTATATGCAGAGATTATGAAAATAAAGGACCAAAAGACCAAGAAATTATTGAATCTTATGAAGGAAGCTTTGAGCAAACCAGTCCTGTGGGATGGAGATAACCCGAATACTCTTCTTTCTATGTAAGACTAAGATAAACAAGGCTGATATCATCGTTTCTCATCCTCTTGGCATCAATTTCGTTCGAGAAATATTCCCTCATCTCCGAATCACTGACAACAAGATCCTTCAAGATTGGGAAATTACGAGTTTCTATAAGCCATTTCGATAAGGCATCTGTTGCAAGAATTATTTCATTTTTCCCCGTAATATAACCGCTGGCAGTGACAAAATCCGGAATGAGTGCATCCAAATTGTTTGTCTGTGTCTTTCTACCTGTCCATATTAGTTTAGGTGTATTATTAAATTGTGACGCTTTTTTGTAAGGGAACGAATAAAACGCATCTCCAGGACCAAGAACAAACATGCATGAATCTCCAACGCATAACGTTCGATATAGATACCGCTCTTCCCATCTTTTTATTTCAAGGTATAATAGAGTGGAATAAGATCCTTGAAAAGATTTGTTGGTCTGAAACCATTTAAGGTTGCGCCATTCTATTCTAGAATACCATTCCTCCCGTGCTGTTGGAAGAAGTATGTGGAATAGATCTGAAGCGTTTTTGAAAAGATCCGTTTCGAGATCTATAACATTTGACGTAAGACAGGTAGCCCAGACATCTGAGAACATGGAGGAACTTGCACCGTCTGCAATTGCAAACCTCTTTTTTTTAAGGTTAAAAGAAATTGAATCCTCACATTCACTCTCCTCGTTACCCAGCTTGCTCATCTGGAAAGTGAATGCTTTCAAATGAAGATCACTGCATATTGTCTGTTGGAGCTCTTGTTCCAATGTCCAAAAGTTCTATCAACTCGTCCAGACCGGCGTTGAATACGTAGGCTCTTGAATTTTGAGTTACAGTCAAAGAACGCTCTGCGGCCACATCCACAAAACTTTTCGGCAAAGTACTGGACATTGTAAAAAGCTCCTTTGCAAATTTGTCCTGAGGCGGGAGAACGCCTTCAGATGATGGGAATTCAAGAGGTGTCACACCGCGAGATTCAGACAAATGGCAGTTCCACATGAGCACATTCCCGTCCGCTGTAGATATATCCATGATAGAATTCGCCACTGGAACAGGGTCGCCATCGGTCGCAGAACCATCGGTAATATGTATAACGACCGGAGGATACGAATCTTTATGTTCAGCAACCCAGTCATCCACCCATTCCTTTACGAGGTTAAGTGCTTTCACCATTGGAGTATTTGAGCGGGCTACAGGATCAAACCATATCGGAAACTCGAACTCGTCTCCTTCTTCTACTCCTTGAGATCCGTCTGCCCGTTCCTTTCTTCTTTCGGTTCTCAATGGATTCTGTGCCAATCTAGAAATTGGCACGATCGTTTCATCTGCTATCAACGAATCAGCCAGATCTGAAGATGATCCGTATCCAACTATCCCTATATGAAAATAATCGCGTACACCGTCCGTTTTTGTGCATCTATATATAAGCTCGTAAATTTGCCTGTTAACCGCATCTGCGGCTTCCTGCGCTTTGGATCTCATTGTACCACTAAGTTTATGGCTCATCGATCGGGACTGGTCAATAAGGAAGATGAACAGCCCAGGGTTTCGTCTACTTATTTCTGATTCATACATGGTAATAAGTTATGCAAATAAGGTAATAAATTCTTTTGCATTAAGTGAAACCAGTTCGGGAAGCCCCTGCTGTTCGCTGACAATAAGGGAGGCAGAGATTTAAATGATACAGGAAATCCTTGCTACACTGATACTATTTTTCGATTCGACTTTAATGATTTAATGGATTGCGTCCAGAATCCTCTTATTCTTAAACCTTTACACACCTTTGGATGCGCCGTTCTTCATGTCAGGGATATGGCACGACTAAGGATAAGCTGGGAGATTTCAAGCGCCTCATGAGAGAAATAATGGTAAATCCATGACCTGACTTATATTGTATCAACTAGGTTAACGTCAAGTTTCCAGTCCTGGAACTTTTCAACTGCCCGATAGAACACAGTGAAGAACTCCGGGAGTGTGATGTCAGGAACAAATGTCGATATGTAAAAATCCTTACCGCTTAATTTTTGTGGCATGCCGAGGCTCACAACCTGTTCTTTCGAATTTTCATTAATAAGGAATTTCACGACGGGATTCATGAACGAGGTCTCATAGATTCTCTGGGAAGGAGATATGGCATGAATCCATTCCTTTTCTCCTTTTAAAAGTGAACTGTTGTCGTAAAATACTCCACGGGTCTCTTCTTCTATCAAAAATTTTAATTCTCTGTACCAGCTCACGCCAAGGTTCACGATTACTGGATCTGAGTTTATGTCTATGGATGACGGAGGTACTGAACTACTTATCTCAACATACTTTAATGGAATGTACTGAGAAATCTCGGAGAACGTTGCGACTATTCCTGGGCTTGGACCTATGTACCTAACCGCAAATCTCTTGAAATCTTTGAATGCCTCCCTAATGGCTGAAGTAACATTGGCTTCGTCATTATGATGATATCTAAAATACAAAAAGTACGAGGAACCCATAAAAAATACTGCATCTATTACGACAGATGATACACCGTTAAGCTGCTTGAATGCGCCAATGAATTTGCGACCGGTTAGGTCGGAATACAGCATAACAGAATCACTTGTTGTTTTTATTTTGTATTTTGTCAAGGCTTTCTGCTCCTCCTTGCTAAAATCATCAAGATTTTCAAAATTGTAAAGTGCAAAACCACCTGTTTTCGATAATCTTACCCTGACAATCGAGACAACCTGATGCGCGGAAAGAATCTTGGATATCTCACTGTCGCTTTCAAAAGAAATGATGCACTGCCTATCCAGAAGGGTATCGATGTCTTTTATGAACATAATGTGTTATGCCTAATGAATAAATAAATTAATCTGTAAAAATATCAAAAATAAGGCAAACAAAACATAAATAGTTCATTAGGTGACTTTCTGGCAATGTTATATACCTTCAATCAATTCGAAATTGTTTTAGATGAGATCCGACCTTGTTCTTCTACATCCTCCGGCTTTATATGATTTTCGTAAGGAACTGCAATTTCGTGGACCAATAAGCGACGCTGTTCCATCAACTTCTGTATTTGAAATGTATCCGATCGGATTCACAAGTATAGGGGGATACCTGGACAAGCATGGAATCCGAGTAAGGATCGTAAACCTTGCAAACAGGATGCTCCTCAGTGAAAAATTTGACGTAGAAAAGAAAATAAGATCCCTTGATTCATTGGTTTTTGGAATTGACCTGCATTGGCTTCCTCATGTTCAAGGTTGCCTAAAAATTGCAGAACTGGTTAAAAAAATACATCCGGAAAGTTCCGTAATCCTCGGCGGTTTATCGGCCACGTACTTCCATTCAGAATTAATGAAATATGACTTTGTGGACTACGTAATGCGTGGAGACTCGACAGAGATTCCACTGCTGAAGTTTATGCAGGCAAAGAAATCGGAAAAGACCGATTTCAGTGAAATACCAAACCTTTGCTGGAAGAAAGGATCGAAAGTCATCGTTAATGCGTTGACGTTTATTCCATCAGATCTGAGTTATACAGATATTCCCGATTATAGATTTGTGATAAAATCCGCAGTTAGACACTTAGACTACCTTGACGGAATACCATACAAGAACTGGATGAAGTTTCCAAATGCTGCCTTTCTTACAACAAAAGGATGCACTTACAACTGTGCAATTTGTGGCGGATCCGAAAGTGCCTTTGAGATAAACTGTCTCAGAAAAAAACTTGTAATGTACCCACCCGAAAAAATTTGCAAAGGCATAAAACTGGTTCAGAAATTCACAAAGTCACCAATTTACGTCGTTGGGGACATAAGACAAGGAGGACCAGACTATGTCTCCAAATTGCTGGAAGGCCTGCATGATCTCAAAGTAAAAAACGAAATGATATTCGAACTTTTTGATCAGGGAGGTGATGAATTTTTTTCACAAATTGAGAAAAGTTTACCAAAATATTCCCTTGAAATAACAGTGGAAAGCTGGGACGAGAATATACGAAGAAAGGAAGGAAAACTTCCTTTCCCCAATGATAGACTCATCAACACTTTTAAGGCTGCACTGAAACATAATGTCAGTAGAATTGAAATATTTTTCATGATAGGCCTCCCAGGACAGACCTATGAAAATGCACTAAAAAATGTTGATTTTTGTGAGGAGATATTCAACGAGTGTGGCAGGGATAAAAGACTAAACTTTATCATATCACCACTTGGGCCCTTTCTTGATCCGGCATCGGCTGCGTTCGAACATCCAGAAATATATGGTTATAAAAGTTTATGCAGGACCATAGATGATCACTTAAAGATATCGGCCGAGCCATCATGGAAGGATAATCTTAGCTTTGAAACGGAATATATGGATAGGGATACCATTGCCAAAGCAACGTATGACTCGGCGTTGAAACTGTACAATTTTAAATATAGGTGCGGGATCGTTACAGAGAATGTTTATTCCCAAGTGACACAGCAGATCAAGGATTCATTGGATTTTATGGATGCTCTCGAGCGTTTGAAAAATGCTAGCACAAATGACAGGGAAGATATGATCACTGAACTTAGATCCAAGTTAATTTATGATGGAAAGTACACACTTTATGGTGAAAATGAATCAACATGGGAAAGCTCAAAGAATTACCTTAAGTTCGTTCCCCTCCTTGCTCTCGGTCTCGGCTTCAATATAAGGGATTTTTTCGCAAAAATTCTGAAGCAGAGTTCAAAACAAAAATTCTAAAACAACCATTTTTTTTCATGTCTAAGAATTTACAAATTACTATTTCCTCATTACTTTGTTGTTGCGAGATTTGAGAGCGGGCGCGAGGGGATTTGGACCCCTGATCTGCAACTTAGGAGGCTGCTGCCCTATCCAGACTAGGCCACGCGCCCGTAAACTCGGTTGAGAGAAATGTGTACTCGGTATAAGTTATTTTAGATTTTTTTATAATGTATACAGGGGGATGGATGATTAAGCTAGACTCAGAGTTAATTAAGTATCATTAGGAAGAATTAAAGTTAAAAAACGATATACCACCATAATTATGTATATAAAAATTGATGGTAAGCAAAACAACCTGCGCTTTTCAGCTGCACACTTTATCCCGACAATTGAGAAATGTTCACGATTGCATGGTCACGATTATTCCGTGAGTCTCAAAGTAACCGGGGATCCTGTTGATGGTATACTTATAGATTACGGCATTGTTAAGCAAGTTCTGAGGAAGTTAATAGAGGAAATTGATCATAAGGTTATAGTTCCAAAAAGTTCAAAATTTTCGAACGTAAAAAAGACTTCAGAATCTTATGAGGTCGAATATGGTGGAAAATCTTATGTTTTTCCAGCAGTAGATGTGTTTGAGCTGGATGCAGACTTTTCTTCGAGCGAATCTATGTGCCGTATAATGTGCAATAGGATCGGAGAAAGATTGAAATCTTATAGTAATTTGCAAAAACTCTCCGTTTGTTTGTACGAAGGTCCGGGTCAATCCGCATGCATTGAGTTGAATTTAAATGACAGATAAGTGTGTTTGTCTTCTTTCTGGAGGAATGGACTCAGCAACAGTTGCGACACTTGCCTCCAAGAAAGGTTATGAATGCTATGCGTTATCGTTTGATTATGGCCAGCGCCATAGGAAAGAACTAAAATCTGCCCTGGAAATAGCTCGAAGACTAAACATAAAACATAAAATTGTTACGATAAACCTGGAAGACATCGCATATAGTGCACTTACTGGATACGGAAAAGTGGACAGAAGAGATATAAACAACATCAGTTCTGGAATACCGAACACATACGTTCCGTCGAGAAACATAGTGTTCCTGTCGATAGCCGCTTCGTATGCAGAAAGCATAGGTGCAAGAGAAATATTCATCGGCGCGAACGCCATAGATTACTCCGGTTACCCTGACTGCAGACCGGAGTTCTATAATGCATTTGAAATGGCCCTCAACACTGGAACAAAGGCAGGGAATTTTAGAATTAGGGTTCCACTACAGTATCTCTCCAAAAGCGATATTGTCAAGCTCGCAACAAAAATCGGAGCACCTTTGGAAATCACTACGTCATGTTACGAAGGTGACGATCTTGCCTGTGGTCATTGCGATTCTTGCCAATTGCGATTACGTGGTTTTATGGAAGCTGGTATTAAGGATCCAATCAAATATAACTCGTATCCCGATTTCTACAAAAAATGGATAGAAAATATTTGATAAAATGCTTTGATCAGTTTGCACCAGATTTGAAGAAATCGTCGACCTTCTTGCAGTTAGATTTCACAGAAATAACTGTCTTTTCCCAAAGTGCCTTTTCGTCAGCATTGAAATCTATATCGTAGATCTCCTCTACGCAGTTTGAGCCTATGCGGACTGGTACGCCGATAAATACATTTTCGACGTTGTAGTGTTTTGCATGTTCTCCTGAAATATACGCTGCGCAGGGAATAACCCTATTTTTGTCACGAACTATGGATTCAACCATTGCGGTAATAGATATGCCTGGGGCATAATAGGCACTGCCTGATTTAAGAAGATCCACGATCTCACCGCCGCCAAATCTTGTTCTGTGGACTATCTCATCGATCTTTTCCTTTGATAGCAGCTTCTCTATCGGTATTCCGCTCACGCTGGAATACCTTATGAATGGAACCATATCGTCTCCATGCCCTCCGATCACAAATGCGTTTACATCTTTCACGGATACATTCAGCGCATCTGCTATAAATGTCCTGAACCTTGAACTGTCAAGACTTCCGCCGAGTCCGATAATGTGGTTTGGTGGCATTCCAGATACTTTCTGGAAAGCGTATGCCATGGTGTCTGCCGGATTTGACACTATGACAACCATGGCGTCTGATGCGTATTTTTTTACATTGTTTGCGACATCCTTCATTATTTCGAGATTTTTGAAAAGCAGATCATCTCTGCTCATGCCAGGTTTGCGAGCCAAGCCGGCGGTTATGACTATTACATCCGATCCCTTAAGGTTGGAATATGCATCTCCACTTGTCGTTGTAAAACCTTTAACCTTCGCGTCAACACCAAAATGTGGTAGACCCTCCTGAATATCAAGAGCCTTTCCTTCCGGTATCCCGGGTATGACATCAAAAAGGTAAATGTCACCCAAATCCCTGAAAGCCAGAAACTGTGCTACGGTTGCTCCTACATTTCCTGCACCGATTACTGAAATTTTTTGTCTTGTCATAATATAGGTATCACTCGAATTGTTAAATATTTAGCGTATTACAATATTTATTGGGCGCTATGTTCAACGATCATAAATATCTGAAATGCCAGCTCAGATTATGGTAACTATGCTCCATTTTTAACGTGGAACTGTGAAGACCATTTGCCGGCTGTCAAGAAAATTGTTCAAGAAACGGAAAATCATAAGTTACTTGAAATTACTTAATGAAGCTGATGAAAATCTTTTTGGTTCCACTATCCGGATAATATTTTCAATAATTTTGCTTCTGGCAGCTTCAGGTGTAGTTCCGCGGAATTTTGCCTTGACCATTATAACGTAAGTATTCAGCGTTGTTTCGTCTATATTTAAGATAGGATCACCATCTATTCCGGATATTGTGGAAACTTTCTGAGTTATCTCATCACGGAACTGAGAAATATCAAGGTATTTTGGAATCTCGTATCGTACCTGAACGATTGGTGTATCTGTTATCAGCCTGAATGCCCCCTGGGTAAGAACATTATTGGCAATTTTTACAATTTCACCGCCATCAGTTCTCAAGGTAGTGAAGTTGATTGATATATCCTCTATTACGCCAAGGAAACCGTTATTGTAAAGAAAGTCACTAGAGAAGTATTTGGGCACTATTACACCATAAGCAATACTGAATTGCCAGACGTGAATCCAAACTCTATCACCTATCTTAAAAGGCTTGGTTATTATAATTAAGAGACCTGAAAATTGGTTTGAAAGAACACTCTGTGCAGCGAGTCCAAGAACCGCTGCCAGGAAAGTACTGCCAAGGATCAAGGAGGAAACATCTATGCCCAGCGAAGCAACTACCGCGAGTGCAATGACAAAGTATCCGACCATATTTATCATAAAGACAAATGGGTGCACCTTTGCACGGTCTAAATATTTCAAAAGCACATCGTTCACATAAAGAGTTATAATTTTCAAGATCAGATATGAAACAAGTGCTATAACACCTGCATCTACGAACCTTGCATATTTAACTGGTATTTGGTGCAGAAAAAATACTGTTACGTAGATAACTATGAGAATACCTATTAATAAGAATACTAACGAAGCAAGAATTTTAAAATGATTAATCCGATTGGTAGACACAATTTGCTTATGCTTTCTTCAATTTAACTTTTGTCTAAGTGAACTAAAAGAGTAAGAATCGTTTTAATTAAAATCTCTAAGAACACTTCAGAGTGAAAGAACGGACTTTTTTTAATTACTTTAGCCTAAGCCACCTACCTAAAATAGGTATTCTGACACCTACACAAAATACGGACACAAAATTGATGGCTGGTTTAGCACCGTGAAACCACCGGTTGCAGTTTTCCGTTTATAACTCCCAAGGAGAACTACAATAGTAACATCGATTACCTACGCAATTTCTAACGGCAATGATTCTACTAAACGAATATTTTTTAATCTAATCCGCTGAGAGAAAATCTACCGAATTGACTTGGAATTTCAAAATTTGACATGGGAAATGACATACTCTAGATTCAATCCTGAATGGGTGATACTTTTATTCTGAACTTCTCAAGATTTACTTTGATCTCGTTTATTATATCACTTCTCGTTGTTATTAGCTCGTGTGAGGAAAGATGCAAGGAAACGATCATGACGTAAGTGTTAAGTGTGGTTTCATCCATAAACATGCTCTTGGAGTTTATTTTCGAAAGGAAGTTCGATAAGCATTCCTCGGTCTTTGCGTATACAAAATCTGGACTCAAGGATTTCGGTACTTCGTACCGGATTCTTATACTTTTGAGATCACCAAGAAAAACAAATGCGCCAGTAGAAACAATACTGTTAGGAAGCACCACTACATTTCCGTCAGCTTCCTTTAATTTAGTATAATTAAGAGATATATCCTGGACTTGACCGCTAATACCCTGTGAGAACAGAGCATCGGCAGAGAAATACTTAGGTAAAAATATGGAAAATTGCAGTGTAATCAATGCGGACGAGGAATTCCAAGAAAGAACCCAAACTTTATCGCCAAGTTTAAAGGGTTTTGTGATAGTTATCAGCAACCCTGAAGCAATATTTCCAAGGACACCCTGAACCGCCAGCCCCAGAATAACTGAGAGAAAAGCACCACCAACAATTACCGAATAAACATTAACTCCTAGTGAAGCAAGTATCGCTACAGAGAGCACAAAGTATGCAAGGATATTTATCAGAAAGAGTATATACGTCCTTCCTTTACGCATTGACTTGTTAGCAGATAATTTATGCCTGATTAAATTGTTGACAAAAAATATAACAATAAAGCCCGTAGTGGCTATTATGGCCGCATAAACAAATTTGACGTATTGTGTCGGAATTAATTTAAGGAGGAAAGCGAAAAAATAAATGATTAGTATCGCGACACCAGCTATTATAAACAATGAAAAGATATAATAAAAGACTTTTTTTCCATTAACCATAATAATTTATTTCCACACAGAACAGTCACTTTGATAACGTTATAAGGCACTGTCCCATAGGGATGAGCGTATATTTTTCTTGTGTGCTGTCCTTAGATTTTACGATATATACTCCCTGTTCAATGCCCACAAGGATACCGTTAATGTACAACTCCGGAGTCAAACTCTCCTGATACTGGCCTAGAATTATTGCATTTACCTCATGGCCTATCAGATCGTTCAAATTCATAACCTTACATTTAGAAATAATAGAATAACCTTATCATTTCAAATCAATAATCTCGGGAAACGATTCTGTGAAACATTCTTCTATTCATTTCGAGCCTAATGACGAAATATTTAAAAATAAAACTCGCTATCATATGATTGATGCCAGACAAAGATGACGAGAATCAAGCTGAGATAAAACGATTAGTTAAGCTATTTGCAACTCTTATCGTAATTGTTATAATTATCTTTGCTGCTGTGATATTACTTGAAAGATTCTTACATTTTCCTCCGAGTTATTCAAAATACATTTATGCAGTTGTTATTGGTCTGGTCGTATACATTATTGTAAAGACGATTTCAAAAGTAATTGAAACATTCCTAGACAAACGGATAGGAAAAGCGGAGGCAAAACCCATAACCATGATTATAATGATCATTGGCTATTTCATTGTTCTTCTCGCCGTTCTTGCAGCTTTAGGAATAAACGTGTCCTCGGTAATTCTGAGTGCTGCATTATTCGGTGCCGTTATAGGATTGGCAACACAAACAATACTCTCCAACATCTTTGCAGGATTAATTCTGGTTTTTACAAAGCCTTTCAAAGTTGGTGATTATGTTACTATAAATGCCTGGCAGTTCGGAAAGGCGTATCCAACTATAGCTCCAAAATATTTTTCTGTTGATAGATTTGAAGCTGCAGGATACAGCGGAGTGATAGAAAATATAACTCTTAACTACACGAAAATACACCTGGAGGGAGAAAATACAGTAACAATACCAAACGGAGTCCTGATGCAAGCCTCCTTCACGGTAATAAAGGGAAGTCAATGGATTCAGGCAAGGTTCGAGGTTCCAAAGACTATCAGATTCGATGACCTTAGAGGAAAACTGATCTCAGTTATAGAGAAAGTTGATGGATATGCTGGAGAATCAAAGCTTGCAGTGGACGAAACAACGATGACTTCATATATAATCATAATCAGGGTCCTTACAAGTAGCCGTGAACTTCTTAACGCCAAAGGTAAACTTCTTGAAGGTATAATGGACGTAGTTGAGCCTCTCAAAAAGTAATACGTGCCTTTATACATATCCCTGTTGCACCGATCTAAAAACTTATTACTCAAGTTATAATTAGTAATTGGTGAATTAAAAATGGCAGTTTATTTAGGTCAAAAGATTCCAGATATGACAGTTAATACGACACAGGGACCAATTTCATTTTCCCAGTTCAAAGGGAAGTGGGTCTTGCTGTTTTCTCATCCGGGGGATTTCACTCCCGTGTGCACTACAGAATTTATGGCATTCGCAGAACATTATGATGAGTTCAAGAAACTTGGTGTCGAATTGCTTGGATTAAGCGTTGACAGCCTTTTCAGTCATATTGCGTGGCTTAGAGATATAAAGGAGAAATTCGGGATCACTATACCGTTTCCTGTTATTGCCGATCCGAACAAAGAAGTTGCCAAAGAATTCAACCTTATGGATGAAAAAGTTGGAGCTACGGTAAGAGGTGTTTTCATCATAGATCCAAATCAGGTCGTAAGATGGATGATATATTATCCGGCAGAGACTGGAAGAAACATAAAAGAAATTATCAGGGTAATCAAAGCGCTTCAATTTAACTGGGACAAGAAGCTTGCTACTCCGGTAGATTGGGAGCCTGGGGATGCAGGAGTTAAGAGTGCTCCTGGGACAATGAAAGATGCTGAGGAAAGACTAAAAGAGCCGGGCGCGGAAAGATGGTATCTTACAAAAGTAAAAGCATGATGCTACTTGACAGAATGCGTAATGTTCAACCTGGCCATAGGGTCCATGCACCCTTCGGTCATCTGTGTTGAATTGTCTAAATTTACTGATTCTTTGAACTCTTTGAAGGAAGTTCTCGGAAGTCCATATCCTGAAGAAGAACTGACTGAGTTTATAGAAACTTATGCCAGGACTGATGAAATACTCCCAAGTGACAAGACAGTAGGTTTCGTTATAGCAAGCAGCACAAAAAAGATAGTGTCTTTTTCTTTCAGTAAGTTATCAGAAGACTTGAAAAAAGAACTGGATGCCTCTTCACAATCCTTTGAGAAGATCGGATATTCTGTGGAGATTGACACTCAGTGATTATTTACTTCCGATATAAGATCAAAACTTTTTTCCAGGTTTGAGTCAATTTTTTTCAGCAACAACATAAGCACATCTTCTTCTTTGTCGCTGAGAAACTTTAGTGATTCATTAACAAAAGCTTCATGTATACATTTTATTGTAGAATAAAATTCAGAGCCTTTTTCAGTGGAGCTAATATTGATTACGCGCCTATCCAGACTGCTTCTTGTGCGCTGTACGTATCCTTTTTGCTCGAGTCTGTCAATCAAGCTTGTTGTCCATCCTTGTGTGATAAAATTTAGTTTAGCAAGTTTCACCATCGGCATATCTCCTCGTTCGTTAAGGTCGCGCAAGATACGAAATTCTATTATGGAAATGCCCTTGTCGTCAAGCTGTTTTTCCGATTCACGAAGAAGTCTCGAACTGATTGTCGATATCTCTCGCCATATTTCTATTCCACGTTTCATTTTCTCCCTCCATTGTTTCCCGATGGCGGTTTGTAACCACCGATTGATCCACTGTTTCCTTTAACCGTGCTCTTTAAGTCTATATTGCTTATTTCATTTTCGTCTGAACTGTATAAAGCCTCATCTGAGACATATTTTTTCCCTCTAAAGACAGACAGTATGGCGGCGGATAGTGAGAGAGCTAAGCCTATGTAAAAAGCCGTCCTGAGAGACGACATAAACGAGGATGCGATAGAGGTTGCAAACCATACTGGCTTGTCTATTATGGCAAAACCGGGACCCAGAGAAGAAATTGAAATGCCCAGAGTCTGAAGAACTGAACGTATAGGATCGACACCCAGGAATGCTGAAAAG
Organism: Thermoplasmatales archaeon; assembly: GCA_026127925.1. Lineage (NCBI taxonomy): Archaea > Methanobacteriati > Thermoplasmatota > Thermoplasmata > Thermoplasmatales > Thermoplasmatales archaeon. The sequence continues at coordinate 156,084 of JAJSLM010000001.1, read as the reverse complement.
AGTGCTACTGTTGGCGGGAAGTGTACGGACAGAGCCAAGGCTATGGAATTTGCTATGCCCGCAGAGATCAACCTAGGATACAATGTTGTTGGGAGTCCTTTAGAAAGACCGAAAAGAACAATGGTGAAAAATATCCCCATGCTTGCGGTCATACCGGCATTTTGCATTGTCGATCTCATGCCAGATGCAACTCCCCTGAGATGCGCGGGAACTGAATTCATAATAGAAGCGGTATTTGGGGCAGCAAAAAGTCCGTTTCCTATACCCATTACGAACAATGCGATAGCAAATGGTATATAGTTGAAATCATAGCCGAGAAATGTAAGTGCAAGGAAAGCGATAGCAACTACGACCATTCCAAGAGTGGAAAGTACTCTTGCTCCGTGCTTGTCCGAAAGTGCACCTGCCAATGGCCCCATGACTATAAATCCTGCAGTCATTGGAACCATGTATATGCCGGCCCAAAAAGGGGTTACAGCATAAGAATATCCATGAAGTGGGAGCCAGATTCCCTGCAAAAGGATTATAAGTATTATCATCACACCGCCGCGAGCAAGGGAGGATGTGAGTGCAGCAAGATTACCCATGGAAAACGCCCTGTTTTTGAAGAGCTCCATCCTGAACATAGGATGCTTAACTTTCATTTCAATAAATGGAAATGCGACTATTAACGCGATACCGACAACAATAGATGCTACGACTAACGGGTTGCCCCAACCCATAGTGCTGGTCCCATAAGGAAGAAGGCCGTAGGTTATGCCTATCAAGAGCACAGTCAATCCAACCGCAAGACTGGTATTGCCGAGATAATCTATTCTTTGACCAGGTTGTCTTAGGGACGTTTCACGTAGCTTCAGGTTGCTCCAAACCGCACCAAGAATCCCCACTGGAACGCTAACGAGGAATACATAGCGCCAATTGAAAATTGCAAGAACTCCGCCCAGAATGAGGCCTATGAAGGAGCCGGAAAGAGCCGCCACCTGATTTATTCCCATTGCTTTCCCGCGCTCAGCGACCGGAAATGCGTCTGTGAGGATCGCAGTGCTATTGGAAAAAAGGAATGCGGCCCCGAGAGCCTGAATAATCCTAAAGCCTATTAATTCCATTCCACCAACATCACCCTTTCCGGGTGTTATGAATAAGAGGACAGAGCCGACAGTGAAAATTATGAAACCTATATTGAACAGTCGCACTCTGCCGAACATATCCGATAATCTTCCGAAAGTAACCAGCAAGGTAGCGGTAACAATGTTAAATCCCATCAGTATCCAAAGAAGATAAACAAATGATCCAGGAGCTGTGGGACTTAAGTCTATTCCCCTGAAAATTGCAGGTAAAGCAATTAGAGTGATTGTTCCGTTGATTGATGCCATTAGAACGCCGATAGTAGTATTAGAAAGTGCGATCCATTTGTATCTAACCATAATCCCAAAGACCGATATCAATGCTTTATTAATAAACTAATTGTTCCTGAACCATTAGGAACCAAACCCGATTCTTTCGCACCCAATCTTTCACCTTTGAAAATTATTCAAGAAGTAGACTCAAAAAAATAGTAACAGCAAAGAGTTAAATATCGAGTTTTAATTATAACTTTATGTTTGATTCTGGCATTGAGATTTTAATAATAATAGTTGCGATATTGATATTGTTTGGTAGTGCGAAAAAGATACCTGAATTTGCGCGATCTCTTGGTAGGGCTACCGGGGAATTCAAGAGAGGACAGATGGAGTTACAAAATGAGATGAAGAAAGCCGCGTATGATACTCCAGAACCTCCTGCTCAAAAGATGAATTACTCTGAGGCAGCGAAAGCACTTGGCATAGATCCCAGTAACAAATCTGATGATCAGTTGATAAAAGAGATAAACGAAAAGACAAAGATTAACTGATTATGGATGATAATTTCTTTACCGTCATTTCCCGGCACATTGCTGATCTGAGGAAATCGGTTATCCACATTGTTTATTTCTTTTTGGGAGTATTTGCATTTTTCCTCCTTTTCGGAATTCACAAGGTTACCATCTTTGGCCATTCGTTCCTTTTTCTTTATCCGAATGTTTATAGGAATATGCCCTCGCAACTCCTCGTCATACTTGAGGATCATGTGCTTCCCGCTGGGACTAAACTCATTATAGTAAGTCCAACCAATGGCGTTGTAGCGAATGTTTACATTGCACTTTTCATAAGTCTCGTTGTCAGCATGCCAGTAATTGTCATTGAGCTGGCTAAATTTATTGGTCCAGCTTTGAAGAAGAGTGAAAAAGCTCTGATTAAGACGATTACGGTGCCTGCAACTATATTATTCGCAACTGGAGCATTTATTGGCCTCTGGCTGATTGCACCTGCGTTGTTTATAATTTTTAAGGAATTTGACATTGGAGTTAACTCTACCCCGACAATGGGAATTTCAAATTTCACGTCCTTTCTCCTGCTATACATGCTTTCTTTTGGATTGGCGTTCGAGACCCCGGTTATAATGTACGGATTGACCCGAGCAGGAATGGTTACGTCCGGGTTCTGGATTAGTCACTGGAGATATGCTGTTATCGGGGCACTCGTTTTTGGATGGATTTTTTCACCTGGCGTTCTAGGATTCACCATGATTATTATGTCCATACCAATCATCTCCCTCTATTTTCTTGGAGCGTATTTCTCAAGAAGGTACGAGAGAAAGGTGGCGGCGCAGAATACAAGTTTTACCTCTGAATCCTAAACACCTTTGCAACAGCTACAGCTAAACAAAATAAAGTGATATCAAAGTTACAGTAAGCACCGGAATACATAGGATTAAACCGACTTTCATGTAATATCCATACGAGATCTTTATCCCACTATTTTTATCGAGAGAATTTAACCACAGGAGCGTCGCCAGAGAACCTATAGGAGTGAATTTTGTTCCAATGTCATTTCCTATGATGTTTGCATAGGCGAGATGAGTATTTGAGAGAGACAAAGGGATCGCGAGGTTGCCCAGCATAACAGAGGGCAGGTTATTCATCACTGATGCCATTCCAGAAAAAAGATAACCTGAAAGTAGAAGGGGCAATGGGCCAGGAAAAGAGGAGATGCGCAGTATGAGGCCAGAAAGTATATCGATAAAACCATTGTAACCCAGGCCGAAAACTATGATGTACATTCCAATCGAGAAAAGAACAATTTGCCATGGGGCCTCTTTCAGCACTCTCCGCGCGCTTACCGATTTCCTCAGCGAAACGATAGCAAGAAGAATTCCGACAACAGGTACCGCGATAAATGATATCGGGATTCCATAGACTCCTGTAATCGCATATAGAGCGATGAGCGCAACCAGAACTGGTATGCCCGCTTTGATCATGGCTGGATCACGGACAGGGAGTCCACTTGCAGGAGGCACTTTCGGAGTTACTGCTCTCGGAAGCGAGGAATGAAAAAATAACCAAAGAACCCCAAGTGACGCAAGAACAGAAACGATATAAGGCAAATACATAACACTAAAGTATTGTATAAAATTAATTTTGAAATATCCAGCCGTTATTATGTTCACAAGGTTGCTTATTGTCAGCGGTACGCTTGCGGTGTCAGAAATGAAACCTATGGAAATTACGAATGCTATCTGTGCCTTTTTGTCTAATCCGAGGTTCCTTACAAGGGAGAGCACGATAGGAGTCAGCACAAGCACCGCGCCATCGTTGGCAAAAAGTGCTGAGACAACCGAACCAAGAAGGATCATCATCACAAACAATAGTCTTATTGATCCATTGGAATGTTCTGTGATCTTTTTGGCTATCTGATCAAAAAAACCGATCTCGTCGTATATCATTGATAGAACTATTATGGCTACAAAAGTGAATGTAGCGTTCCATACAATATCCCATACAGTTATGACCTGATTGAATGTCGTAAGACCGAGGATAAGAGTTAAGGCTGCCCCAATAAGAGAGGAGTACCCTATACCTATACCAAAAGGTTTCTTGATTACCAGAAACATAGTGGCCGAAAATATAATCAGCGACTCTAAAAACCTTAAAGGGTCCACCCTTGACCAACAGGCTGAAATAACAACGTTGGATATATAGTTCATAATAGTAATAAACCTATAAACATGCAATGAGCAAGATAATAAACTGAAAAAGCTCCGATGTCTAAACGAACTGTCAAGATCGTTTTAACATTATGGATCGCTATAGATCTTGGCTTTTTCTCTGTAACTAGTGAGTCCAGCGGAAAGAGGAGAAAGACAGGTCATGAACGACTTAGCCATTCACTTAAAATGCTGTAAAAAACTGAAATCGACTAGAAAGCAACTGCAAGGCTTCAGATCCTAAGTAAAGAAACAAAAAAGGACGATATCTAAACAGTAAATAAATAGGATTAAGGGTATAAGGCTATACTCACGAAATTTGTGGATCAGTGAGATGGTAACTCCAAAAGACAGCCCCATCACAGTTAACAGAAGCCATACCCTAGCATCCTGAATTTAACGAAGTAATGCTGTTTCGGGGTTTGATGGGTGTTCATTCAAAAGCGTCTCTGCAAGTAGCTCACGAACTTCCGGATAATCAGCCTTATCATGTCCCCAGTGCGTTCTGAGTTCAGTTTTCCATTCATCAAAAAGAAGACCCATCCCTACTATCAAAAGACTGAGTAAATTTGCATAATTCTTCTTTACTTCCCACTTCAGTTCATGATCCCCACATATTTCGTGTGATTTTATGCTCGTCAGCTCATCTTTCAATGCGCGAAGCAACACCTGCTGTTCACCATCTGGTTTGGATTTTATATTTTCTATTTTCTCTATAAATTCCATAGATCGATCTATCTTGTATTTTATATCAAGATAGGTACTCTTGTCAATCAATCCATTCTGGAACTTAAATTCATTAAGTTCTTTGGAGCTCTGATAAGTAGCTCTAACAATTTCCGCACGCGTCATCAAATCTGTTTCATAGCTCAGAGTGTATTCCCATGAGGGTTCAAGCAATAGATTCACATGATCATCTATGGTTTTTGCAAACTTTTTATAGCCAAAAAATTCAGGATTCTCATAGCCCTTACTCGCAGGATCTAGAAATGGAGCCAAGGGTGCTATGAAAAATGAAACTTTTCTATTCCTTCCACATCGGTCGAATATCTCCCTACAGAAATTCACGTTTTTCATGGCACTTTCATATGATTGATGCGGGAGTCCTACCATAAAAAATAGGTCGATCTTCAGGCATCCGTGCTTTAGTGCAAAATTCAATGTATCTATTAATTTGTCATTTGAACTCACGAATTTTCCGTTCTTTTTTCTCAATTCTTCATCATATGTCTCGAGCGTGATCTCTATACTATAACGCGGAACCGAACGCTCTATTTTTTCAAAAAATTCCTCATCCGCGTACTGGAACAGCTCAAAAACAAGTTCGTTTTTCACTTGTATAGTGGAGAGAGATTCAAGAAGCCGGTCCGAGTATCTCTTCCCGGTCTGCCTGATATCACCAATCACGAATATTGGGGCACGGCTGAACCTCTGGACGAATTTGATGTCCTCTACAAGCTTTTCTGGTGATCTTGGCGATACATGATTTCTTTCACAGTTCATTGCATAACCGGTACGGGATCCGCCGCAAATTATGCACCCCTGAGTACAACCACGAACAGTTAGAAGAGCGGTATTCGGGTAGTTTAACCATTCGCTATAAGGCAAAGGATCAGTAAAATTCCAATATTTAAATACAGATCGAATTGCATACCTGTAATCCGGGACATTGACGTAGTCCAAGTCATCCGGAATGAATGTCAGAGGATTTACGACAACCTTTCCATTCCTGTCCTTCCATGTAAGGTTAGGGACAGGGGAGAAATCATCCTTTCCCAGTTCCATCAGGCGCATGAATAATGCAATGGGTTTCTCCGTAGAATCACCACGAAATACGCAATCGATGTAGTCACGTTTGATGAGATCCATGTGAAAATATGTAGAAGAAAGGCCGCCAAAAATAATCTTTGCCTCAGGGTGATATTTCCTAACAATCTTTGCCAATTCCAAACTTCCCTGAGCATGAGGGAGCCAATGAAGTCCGATTCCATAAACCCTGCTCTTTGTGGCCTTTATCTTCTTTTCAACATTGAAATTTGGATTCAAAAGCATCCTGTTAGCTATATTAATTATCTTAACCTTATAGCCAAAACGCTCTAGATAACCACCTATACTTGTGAATCCGACCGGATACATCTCGAATACAGATGTTGAAGGCACGACGTCGCTTACTGGACCCATGAACTGTATCTTGTCACGGAAATCATAGACGCTTGGAGGATGCAGAAGAACGAGATCATAATTCATAAATCTATCGTCCCTAGTGCGGAATCATATAAAAACACTTTTTAGCTACAATTAGAATTTCCAGAATCATTCCATCAATACATGGTCAGATTATACGTTCTATCCGCTTTCTGATAGTCTTCCAGGGTCTTTATTCCAAGTAAATCCGAAAGCCTCTTCATCTTATCAACAAACCGATCATCGTACAACTCTCTACCAAGAGCAAGCCTGCCAAGTTTTTCGTCGAAAAAAACAGCCTCGCCATTCTTCTTAAGGCAATGAATGCATTCTGCGGCTGATAATGCATCCTCTTCTATATGATCAAAACATCGCTCAAAAGAGTTCATGCGTCATTGCACCTCTTTTCGTCGTACACAGGGTATTTAACGTCGTATCTGTCCATTGATATTCTAAGAAAATAGCAGAAGGAATCGAGAAATTGTTTCACAACTGAACTGTCCTGTGAGAACCAGGTATCATATGCATTAGATTCAACGATTTCTCTGAACTGGTCAACGGAAATATTTCCAGAAAACACGTCTCTCAGATACTTGAGGAACTTAGCATATTTCTGTTTCTTGTCATTCTTTCGGTCGGATTCATATCTTCTAAGTGCATCGAGTCTGTGATCGATCAATGACATCGCGTCTCCAATATCTCCATACAGAATTGCACTTTTGATTATTTCAATATCAGATGTGAATTGCATTTTGACACCTCATGAAAATAGCCCCTTTGCTGCAGTTTCCAGGACTGGCAAGTATATTACAAGGATCGAGAGGCCAACGGTTATGAAAGCCGAAACAATAACCGGGACCTTTGTGGATGCATTTAAGATCATATTATCACTCTTTTCCACTGGCTTGCCAAACATGTAAAGTATTACCCGAAAATAATAAAAGACCGAAATTGCGCTGTTTATTATTGCTATTATTGCAAGCCACCAGAGACCGCCAGCAACCAACGACAAAAACACGAAATATTTGGCGAAGAAACCACCGGTTATCGGTATTCCTCCGAGCGCAAGAAGGAGAATTGCAAAACTAACCGCTGTACCAGGGGCTTTTTTGCTAAGTCCTGAGAGATCAGATATCTGTGCGTTCTCGTTCTTTAGCGTATTCATCATCAGGAATGCCCCACCTTTCATGAATATGTACACAAGCGAATAGTATACTGCAGACGCGATAGCAAGGTTGAAAACGCTGGTATCAGAGATCCCGACAGCACCTATCAGTGCGGGTATAAGTATCAAGTAACCTGCCTGGGCAACACTTGAATATGCTAGCATTCTCTTTAAATTTGTCTCAGAAAGGGCAACTATGTTGCCATACGTCATTGTGAGAATGGAGAGTATCACAAACAGGTAATATACATCAACCCCGTCGGATGAGAAACCAACAATAAACACCCTTAGGATGATAAGATAAGCCAAGATCTTGCTTCCAGCAGCAAGAAAAGCTGAAACGGAGTTCTCCGTTCCATCGTATGTATCAATCGCCCACTGGTGCATGGGGAATATGGCCATTTTGAAACCAAAGCCGATGATCAGGAATATCAGAGCAAGTGTAATTTCTGGAGCTGGTTTAACCGCACTGAGAACAGAGAGATTGAATGACCCAGTGCCCAAGAAGAAGAATGATGTCCCGAACAGGATAAATGCTGTTGCTATTGTCCCAGTGAAGAAATACTTGATGGAACCTTCAAGATTTCTCTTGCTCTTTCCAAAGCTTGAGAGGACGTAGGTTCCTATACTTACTGATTCGAATGCGATAAATATTGTAATCAGGTTAAGACTGAATGCAGCAATTACCATTCCTACTGAAACAAATATCAGTGTGGAGTAGAATATCTCGCTCTTTTGGTGGATTCCGAGCAGTGCGGGTATTGTTACAAGCATTCCGGAAATGAGCATTATTATCGCGAAATATATGCCAAATTTGTTAAACACAAATGTCCCATAATAGAAAGTTGAGTGAGTTGGTTCCATAAAATAGATGAGAATGGCAGTGACAGCAAGAACTGCAAATGTTAGCCATGCAACAATCTTTTTTGGTGCATTCACGAACCCAAGCGATAGAACTACGAACCCGAATATTCCAAGGAATATAACGGGAATAAATGCATGGAATATGTTTGAACCCAAAGCAGAGAAGAACTGATCGATCATATCAAAGCCCCCAGATAAGCGAGAAAAGAACCGTAGTATAAATTAGGAACAATTCCGAAGATGAATATTGCAATCATCATAAACAGAAGTATTGAGAACTGAGCAGCAGAAACATCCCTTATCTTACCAAGATGCTCATTGTATGGTCCGTAAAGCGAGCGCTGCGCGGCCCAAATATGATATGACGCTGTTATTATCATAGCAAAAATGACAAGGATTATGATCCATCCAATGGCCTGGAACGAACCCACGAGTACAGAGAACTCACCTATAAAGCCCGCAAAACCGGGTAGACCAAGGGACGCAAGTAGTCCCACAAGGAGGCTTGAACTAAGAACTGGCATCTCCCGGAATACACCACCCAGTGAATATATGTTGTCACTCCCAGCTTTCTGATTAATGAAATATAATGCAGCAAATATCAGTGTCATGATGAGCCCGTGAGCAAGTATCTGATACATCCCTCCAGCAAGTTCAAGTGGTTGCTCTATTCCTGTTTCAAGAATTCCTGCACCAAAGGATAAAGTTACGAACCCCATGGCGGCTGCACTTGCAAATGCCATCATTCTCTTCAGATTATACTGCATCATAGCTGAAAGTGCAAAATAAATTAGGCTTATTATGCCAAGTCCAATTAGAATATACAATACCGTGCTTCCAAGGAGTGAACCCACCGGGAGAAGTATTCCGAATAGACCGTAGCCACCCATTATAGATAAACCACCAGCTAGGATAACTGTACCAGGATACGGGGCAGTTTCATAAGTGTCAGGGAGCCAGGAGTGAACTGGAAACGACGGAAGTTTTACAAGAAATGAGAATAGGAAACCAAATATTGCAAAATACTTGAGTGTTGTAGGTATCATAGCAAAGTACTTCACCGACATCAGGCTGGATATCTGGAAGGTAAAAATTCCCGTATGGATGTAATAAAAGGAATAAACAGTGAAAATCGCAAGCAGGAGAAAGACCGACCCGATATGGGTATAAACGAAGAACTTGAGAGAAACGTGATCCTTGTTTTTACCACCGAACTCTGCAACAATGAAATACGCAGGTATCAGAACTACTTCCCAAAAAATGTAGAAGAAAAGAAAGTTTCTTGAAATGAGAATACCAAAAAGACCTATCTCAATGAGGATCATAAAGCTGTAGATAGACGCTGCATAATCCTTTCTTCTGGTTATTGCAACTGCTACTAATATAACTATTGCTGAAAGCAGGAGAAGTGCATCACTGAAGCTGCTTACACCTATTGAGAAGAAGATACCAATCTTGCCCGCGAGAGCGTAAGTGAAAACCGAGATGTATCCTCCAGTGTATCCAGAATGAAACCGGAGCACGCTATAAAAAACTATTACTACAAGCACTGCAGCTGAAACGCCAAGAGCATACTCAAAGGTGTGCTTCTTGAAGAAGAAAGATGCAATTGCTGCGATTACCATCAACAAAAATAATAAGAGTATAATCACCTTAAAGCACCCCTTCAAGTATCATTATAAGCAGTATGATCGACATGCCAATCAATATGATTACAAAATAATTCTCCACAATGCCGTTTTGCAACTTCCTCATGCGGCTTCCTAGCCCGATAGTTCCGGTTCCGATGGAATCAATGGCTTTATTGTAAGCGCTCTCAAACGCACCAAACCCGGCAGATACTGGGGCTATGACTCTCTCAGCGATTATATTCGTGAAGAGAGTATCGAGATAGAATTTATTTCTGACAACCTTGTACCAGGGACTGTTGTCGAAGTGAAGCTTCTTCCACCTATCAGTGCCGTAGAGGAAATATGTAACGACAAGGCCTATGACCATAAGCACTTCAGGGAGATATTGTATGTAGTATGGCAGGGACGGCATTATATAGCTTGGATATAGAAACCCATAAAACTGCGGCTGGACTATTCCTAAGAAGAGAGCTCCTGCTGCCAGGAAAAACAATGGGATTAAAGGAAGAAGCTTTGGATCCTTGGCATGCTCTGCGAGATCCGACCTTGGTTTACCCATTGCAACGAGAAAGAACATACGGAATGTGTAAAGAGTTGTAAGAAGTGAGCCTAAAAGAAGAAACAGCCATGGAAGCATAGAAGCAATGTTTCCGCCATGAAGGTAGTAAACATATGAAGCAGATATTATCGTATCCTTCGAGAAATATCCGGATGTGCCAGGAAAAGCTATAAGAGCCGCTGCACCAATTAAAAGTAAAGTTACAGTCATTGGCATCCTTTTCCACAGCCCTCCCATCTTTTTTATATCCCTCAATTCGAGCAAAGCAATGAGTATTGCTCCAGTGGAAACGAATAACAAGGCTTTGAAGAATGCATGAGTTACCAGCTGGAATATACCGTAGGCGACTCCAGAATAGCCTATGATTCCTGCTAATCCTATAGCCGCCATCATGTATCCTATCTGACTTATCGTTGAGTAGGCGAGGACCCTCTTTATATCGTTCATAACGAGCCCTAGGATTCCTGCGTATATAGCAGTGAAAGAACCGAGAATTGCGACTGAATAAAGAGCAAAAGAAGATGATGCATAAAATATTGGAAATACCCTTGCTACGAGATACACACCGGCAGTGACCATTGTTGCAGCATGTATCAGCGCGGACACGGTAGTAGGTCCTTCCATTGCATCTGGAATCCACACATGCAACGGGAACTGAGCAGATTTACCAGCCGCACCAGCAAGGAATAGCACTGAAACTATGCCCAGCGTTGTAGGACCGATCGCCGTTGCGATCGCTTTCGCGTTTGTGATCAGATACGGTATGCTCAGGGGGCTGTTTGCTCCAAGGACAGATATGTGTGCTGATAGTGATGCGTAGAGAATGGCCATTCCGACCAGGAAGAGAAGATCGCCGACACGTGTAACAATAAAGGCTTTTTTTGCCGCAGCAGTAGCATTTGGTTTAAAGAACCAGAAACCTATGAGGAGATAAGAACAAAGACCGACAAGCTCCCAGAATAAGAAGAATAAAACCAGGTTGGATGCTACGATAAGTCCAAGCATTCCAGCAGTAAACAGCGAGGTTTCGGCAAAATATGTATGCTTGTTCGGATCGTCTTTCATGTAATATATGGCAAAAAGATGTATCATCAGGGATACAAACGACACCATCAAAGCCATTATTATTGCTAAATGATCAATATATATTCCTGCGTCTATATTAAAAAACCATTTGAAATGATTGTATATAGGTTGTCCTGAGGAATTTATCTTTAAGAGCGTAAGGATCGAGAACACAAGAGAGAGGCCTATGGCCGTAGACGCAATGATTCCTGCGGTTATCCTATACTTGCGTCCAGCGATGTAACTTGCAAGGAAACCGACAAGAGGAGAGATGACTATTAACCAGCCATACCAGTATATCGTCGCAGACATCGCTTTACCACCTTATCTCCTTGAGAAGAGAGATGGCGATCTTCCCGAAGCGCCTGAAAGTAGCAGAGAGCAAGCTTAATCCGATTACAGATTCAACTGCACCTATACCAATGCCCATAAGAGCCATCACAATTGGCTGCACAGAGGCATAATAAATCGCGATAATAACCAGATTCAGTATCGCAGCGTTTATCAGTACTTCTATGGAGATCAACATCTTTATACCTATATTTGAAGTCATAACTCCGTAGAGCCCGACGATGAAAAGTATCAGGGAAAGCATACTGGCAACCAGTATATACATTAATCTTCCCTCCCTGCAATGTAAAACATTCCGATTACACCTGCCACCATAATAAGGGATAGTAACTCGAATGGCACCACATACTCTTTAAAAAGAAGCTTACCAACCGCATTAAGATCCTGTGATGACGGTATGAACGAGCCTTTTATGCTGACGACCTCGAAACCGAATACCAGAAGGAATATTATCGAGGCGAGTGCTGCAATTCGCTTATTCATATTCCTTTCCTCCTGTCAGCATCAGCGTAAACACGGTCAGTGCGGTTACTGCACCCACAAATACCAGAACCTCAACCGCTCCGACAATTGACGCGCCTAGAAATATAAAAAGTCCTGAAAGAACGACGAGGAAAACGAATAGATATATTACTGAATGGAGCAGGTTCTTTTCTGAAACGGATTTTAAAGCCAATGGAATCAATATGATCGCAAAAAGGACGTATATTATCGTATAGATCATTTAATTACCTCATCTTCTGGAAGTGAAAGTTCTTCTGGGGTGTAAGTGAAACTGTTCCTGGTGCGCGACGTTTCAAATACATGGGTTAGATAAATCGCATCCGTCGGGCAGATCTCCTCGCAGTTCCTGCAAATTGTGCATGTTCCAAAATTCACGTCAGGGTATATCTTCCTTTTATTTCTGGGATTTGCCCTGTTCAGGCTTGTCATAGCAATACTTTTGTTTGGGCACACCTGCTCACAGAGAGTGCAACCTACACAGTCATCGAGCGAAAGAAAAATTCTGAATTTGAATCGATCTTCTATTATCCTTTTCTGCTCAGGATACTGAGTTGTTATTGGTTTCTGAAAAAGATGTTTGAAAACGATAAACATAGCTTTTAATGTCCCTATGACAGGGATCTCTTTCTTAGGTTCCTTAACTTCTATCATATTCCCAACCCCAGTGTTAGCACACCGCTTATGATTAGATTTATTACAGCAATGGGCAAGAGGTACTTCCAACCCATGTTGACGAATTTATCGATCCTGATCCTTGGAATTGAAAGCCAGACAAGAAATGCTACAAGCACCAGAATAAAAGTTTTTATTAACAAGTAAATGAAACCTGCATAACTTGAAAAAGGCCCGTTGTAACCGCCCAGGTATAATACTGATACAAGCATTGATCCGAGGAATATGCTGCCAAATAGCCCCATATAAAACATACCAAATCTCATGCCGCTGTATTCTGTACTGTATCCGGAAACAAGCTCACTATCACTCTCGCCGAGATCAAATGGAGAATAGGCTGCTCTGGCGATCATCGCAATGAAGAAAACAAATAATCCAATGACTTCAGGGATTCCGTATGGTATAAACTGCACGGTAGTTAAATCCTCTAAATTCAGGCCGTTAGCAGTTCTGTCGGATGCCATCATAACGAGCGCAATGACGGAAAGCATCATTGGAATCTCGAAAGAAATATCCTTTGCGACGCCTCTGAGAGCGCCAAGAACAGCATACTTATTCTTTGAACTCGCACCCGCAACTATCTCTCCGATAGGCATAATAGCCAACGCTCCGAAGATTAAGAGTAAGCTGACATTGGAATGCGTTATTGTAAGAGAGCCTATCCAGTAAATGCTGCCATAAGGAATGATGGCGAAACCGACAAATAACCCTATGAATACTACAAGGGGAGCTACCCGGAATGCAAAGTCATCCCGCCCACTTGGCAAAATGCTTTCCTTCCCCATCAGTTTAAGGGCATCAGCAATAAGCTGCAGGGATCCGAATTTGCCGACCCTGTTTGGACCATACCTAAGTTGCAGGCGCGCCATGTACTTTCTGAACAAGTAGATAGTGAATATCAGGACAACAGCAACAAATATCATGAAAAATATTGTCTCAAATATGTAGGCCAAGAAGTAAGATCCGTAATGACCTGCACCTGCAAAAAAGAGTGCCAGTCTCAATAGTATGTTCATCTGTCAATCTCTCCGAAAACAAGATCAAAGGTTCCCAGAATAGCTATCAGATCGGCAATCATTTGATCTTTCACCAGTACAGGTGCAACACTAAGATTCTTAAAAGTTGGACTCCTTACACGCACACGGTAAGGCTTCACTCCGCCGTCGCCAACCAGATATACACCAAATTCTCCTTTTGAAGATTCAGTCCTTGCATACACGTCACCATCTCCTCTGAGTCTTATCATCAAGGGTTTCTTGGCTTTCGGATTAAAGTAAGGACCGTCAGGGATTTTCTTTATTGCCTGCTTCAGTATCTTTATTGATTGCCTCATCTCCTCTATTCTTACAAGATATCTTGCAAGGTTATCCTTCTTATATGATACTGGGACGTCGAAGTTTACCTTATCGTACATAAGATATGGTTCTTTCTTCCTTATATCGTAGTCAATCCCGGATGCTCTCAGTATTGGGCCAGTGACACCATAATCGAGGGCTACCTCAGGTTCTAGTATCCCCAATCCTTTGTTCCTTGAGAGAAAGATGTCGTTTTTGATGTAGGTCTTGTTTATGTCCTCCAGTTTCTTTGGAAATTGATCTATGAATTGTTCAATATCATAGATAATCTTTTCATTTATATCCTGGTACACGCCACCTATGCTCATGTAATTGAGCTGTTGCCTTGATCCGCTTATATCAACAAATATACGCTGTATTTTTTCCCTCTCAGCAAAGCAATAGAAGAAAGGAGTTAACATGCCAAGATCCAAGCCAAATGCACCTGTCCAGACAAGATGAGCAGCAATCCTGTTAAGTTCGGCCATTATCAGGCGGATCCACTGTGCCCTTTCAGGAGGTGGTATATCCAGCAATTTCTCAGCGGCTTCAAGATATCCGACCTCCATGTTCATTGCCCCAACATAGTCCATTCGATCAAAATAAACAGTGGCATCACAGTAATAATCTAGTTCACACAACTTTTCGGCGTTTCTGTGAAGGTAGCCAATGATCGGTTCACATTCCTTCACTATTTCTCCATCAAGTTTCACCCTAAGCCTTAGGACGCCATGCATGGATGGGTGCTGTGGGCCCATGTTGAGTTCAACCCACTTGTTTCCGTTGGCAGATTCGTTATCCTCTTTAAGCATTACCAGCCATCCCCTGGATCAAAAGTTGCATAATCGTCGCCATTCTCGTCCATGTTGATATACTGAACTTTTGAGAGATCGTAATTCTTTCTTAGTGGATGCCCGACCCACGACTCTGGCAGAAACAGCCTCTTGAGGTTAGGGTGGCCCTCAAAGACGATACCCATGAGGTCATACTGTTCGCGCTCGTCCCAGTCAGCACTGCTGTACAAGGAAGTAAGACTTGGCACTCGCTCGTCCAACGTCTCAGTTTTTATCACGAGATATTTGTCTTCCTTCATGTTATGTAAATGATATACAACTTCCAGTTTGTCCTTACGATCAATTCCTGTAATCAAAGAAAGATGGTCATATCCCTGTGATTTCAAATCTTTCATAAGGGCTATTAAATTCTCTTTTGCAACTTTGATTACTTTTCGCCCATCCTTACCAATTGATTCTTCAATTACTTCCACCATGAAATCACCTGTCCGTCTCGTGCCTGATCTTCTTCTGCAGCAGTATAAGGCCATGGGTGAGCGCTTCCGGAGTCGGAGGGCATCCAGGAACATAAACATCCACAGGTATTACCTTGTCAACACCAAGAACAACAGAGTACCCCTGATTATATGGTCCACCCTGTATTACACAAACCCCCTGAGCGATAACATACTTAGGATAAGGCATTTCGTCATATAGCCTCCTAACTCGCGGAGCCATCTTTTTTGTTACGGTTCCGGATACAATCATAAGGTCGGACTGTCTTGGCGAATTCCTGAATATTTCACTGCCAAATCGAGAGATATCCAGGTCAGAAGCTTGAATAGCCATCATTTCTATTGCACAACAAGCCAATCCGAAGGTAAGTGGCCAGAGCGAATTGCTTCGCCCCCACTCAAGCGCCTTTTCTAGAGTGGTCGTGAGGATTCCTGTTTCTCCCGTCTTCATTTCATCCACCTCATATAACCTTCTTTGAATGCGTATAGAACGACGAATAATGGCATAGCAAGGAAAACCAGCGTTTCAATAAACGGCAAAATCCCTAGGGCTTTGAAATCCATTGCCCACGGAAAAAGCAGTACAATGTCGATATCAAAAACAACAAACAGGAGTATTATTACGAAATATTGTACGGTGACAAACTTCCCAATATCACCGCGTGCCACCTCACCGGATTCATAAGTCTCCAGATACGCCCCGTCCTTGACATCTGGACCTTTTTCCTTCACCATAGAAGAAACTATGTCATCAATTTTTAACGAAACACCTTTGGACCTCTTATACCGTCCTTCGCTAAGAGACGGTAGAACACTAAAGAGACCAATCATCCCTGCAATCAAAAGCACAAGGACGATGAGTAAAGGGATGTAGCCGTCCAACATCTTTTCAGTATAGTTGGAATCTATTTAAGTATTATTTATTATCAATTAGACGCGTGTTCCTAATGGCTCCACGCATGCCAATTCGAACATCAGATATTTTTTTCTCAATTCCGAAAACCTTCCAACATTCACAGTCATTCCAACGACAAAGCCCGTTTTTTTGGAATTCGTCATTCTTCCTTTTGCAAAGTTCTAAATTGCTTTCGAATCTTACTCTTTGGGTATGATCAATGCTTGACCTAACCACCCATAATATCATGCCTGACGGAACTATTTCTGAGATAGTTCCTTGAAGATATTGATAGCATCTTTAGGATCGAATATGCGGTTTTCTCTTGCTTTTATTCTTGGGATAAGATTCGCCATTGTTACGCTATTTTCATCGCGGATTAGATCTTTTATGATCTTCTCCAGCTCATCATGACTCAATGTCTGGAGATCCGGCATAAGTGAAAGATTTATGAAACTTACCCCATCAACAAAATGCCTTAAGAGTGCCTTTTCAAGTCCAGATGGAACAATTCCAACTGAGAGACACGTTTCTGCAGCGTCAACAAGAACATCAGGCAAAACGCGTGATGAGGTCTTCTTAAGTATCTCATGGAAAAGTTGGTTGAGAATTCGAGATGACAACCGTGCATCCCCCGTAAGTTCTGCAAGTTTTTCAAAAGAACCGGTCAAGCCCTTGTTTATGATGGAAGCGGCATCCTGCCTTGAAATTGCGTAAGCTTCCGTGAGACTTGCAACCATCTCCTCCTCGTCTTTCGGAATAATTTTCTTACACTGTTCAAGTATGTCATTGCCGATCGGCACGACTGCAACATCCGTTTCTGGGTACATCCTTTCGCGCCCTGGAAGAGGCCTGAGATAGTGCGTGCTTCCGTTATCGTCCACGAATCTGGTCTCGGAAAGGTCAAGATTAAGAATCCTGGAGATTCTGCTCCGTATTTCTTTGGTGATAACCTGTATTTTTTCTTCTCCGCAAACTAGGATAGCAAACGCATCGTCTTTGTTCGGCTTCAAGATTGAGATAATTGGTGCTATCTCTTTTTCCACACCGTAACCGGGGAGTTCATCGGAGTGCATTATCCCTCCTGCACCATACAAACGAGTTACATCGGCTATTTCAGCACCAAGTCTATAATTACCATTCTTCAGATATCCTTTCATTGCCGTGAGAACTGTTGCATACACCTTGCTTCCGGAATGCAATCCTGAGAGGATAACTTTCGATTTTGTATCTTTGAATATTTCAGTAACGTCTATGAACTGTATCCTTTCGGGATTAAAACCTGATTTTATTTTTGGCGAGATTTCTGCCAGTGTTGAATGTCTACGACTTTCATAGTTCAGGCAGGATTCAATAAGTGAAATCTTCTGAACCCCTTTAATCTCAACTCTCCCGAACCCTGATGAGAAATTTACATCCTGCCTAATCGCTTCTGCACCTTTTCTGGCCCATCCAGACAATAACGCAAGCTTTCCTATTTTTTCGGCTGTCTCAATAGCATGAGCAGCATTGACTATATCCGGCTCAGTTGATATTTCAACCAGGGGTACACCTAGACGCTCGAGCGAATAAGTGGCCGCTCCAACGTTATCGCTCAGTTTACGAGCAGCATCCTCCTCGAGGCAAACCGTGGAGATCCGTACCTTGCCTCTAGACGTTTCGACGGAACCACCAAATCCTATGATTGCAGTTCTTTGAAATCCAGTTGTGTTTGATCCGTCTATTACGATCTTCCTCATGAATGTCGCATAGTCTACAATCGAACAGTTAAGAGACATAGAGAGGGCTATTGAGCGTTTTAATGCGTTGCTGTTTACATTATGCGGAGGTTCCTCGTCTACGTCAACGAGGCAGTTGTTTCCATGAAGGTGGTAAATAAAACCGCGCGAGCGCTGGGTCTCGTACATTGCGGCCTGGTCAAATTTACCCGTCTCACCAGAGGATAGTCTTAGGTTCCTTTCAACAACCTTTTCCAGCTCATAAGAGGATTCGGTGGCACAGGTGCAGAACAATTTTTTACCCTGAAGCTGTATGTGAACCTCAAGGCCGATTTTTTGCTTCACTTCATTGCTCAAGCCGCCTCACCACTACCGAAAGGAACTTCACGATCCATGATCTCGCCTCTAAGGTTTTCTTTCATCTTCCTGTCTACTTCTTCGGAATCATAATTTGCAAAAACAAACATGCTCTTTACAAGAGCCACTTCAGAAAGCATATTTCCTAACGGAATCACACCTGCCGACCTAAGTTCTCTACCCGTTGAGTACACGTTCATGTTCACGCTGCCGTATATGCACTGTGTGGTCATGTAGAATTTTATACCACTTTTGGAAAGTTGACGTATGATAGGGACAAATCTGTTTGAAACATGCCCAAGACCGGTACCTGCCAGCACAACTGCACGTTTATTCATGGCAAGCGTTTCAAAGTCTTCATTGGTAAGAATAGGGTTAAAATAAATTAACGAGACTCTGGATTCAAGCTTGTCCTTAAGCTCGTTCTTGTCATCCGTTTTCCTATATGCATCTTTAAATTTTATTTTTCCATTTGAATATTCTGCCAATTCGGGGTAGCCAATAGATTTGAATGCATCCCTTCTCGAAGAATGCATCTTTCTTGTCCTAACGCCCCTAAGCAGGTTAATTGTCGTGTCAGAAAGCCCTTCATGCATAGCTATACAAACTTCGCCCAGATCCGTTGACGCGAACTCCAGTGAGCCCTCTATGTTAAGGAACGCGTCGCTGCTTGGTCTGTCAGAACTTCTCTGCGATCCTGTGAATATTATCGGGCCGGACTGTTTTTCGAACATGAATGCGAGCGCACTTGCTGTGTAAGCCATGGTGTCTGTTCCGTGCATGACGACGACCCCATCACTATTCTTGAGGCCGTCATATACAGAACGAGCTATGTTTTGCCAGTTAACAGGTGTCATATCTTCGCTGAATACCGGAGGAAGCACCTTTAACTCCAACTCAAAATGCTCAAAATTCGAGATGTTTCCATGAAGGAATTCCGTGCCATAAACAGGCTTAACAGCCCCTGTAGAGTAGTCCACACGGCTCGCAATTGTTCCCCCGCTGCCTATGAGAGTTACTTTCTTACCTTTCCCAGAGAGGATCTTTCCGGATCCGATTTCTTCGGGCCCGTTTAGCTCGCGCCTCTCCAGAATGTTGACCGAATCCCTGGGTATTGTTAAGTTATACCCGTTGCTTAGCTTTACAAGATAAGTTTCTTGGTCTTCCGATATGAGAACACCTTCGAATTCGGAGCCTTTATACGTAAATCTCAATCGAATTACAGAATTATGTTTGTTTTTTACCATAGGTTCACCATTCAAGAGAATAACTACACTTCCAGGCGCCTCCCAGTAATGCCAGTACTTAGATTAAGCATTTCCGACATCTCCAATGCGTTAACAGGTGCACTTCCATTTGGGTGGTTGTTAAAATATATGAATATTTCATCTTTAAACCCTATGCTTTCCTTAACCGTCAATGACAGGTCAGAAAGTTCTTCCTTAGTGTAACGATAATTGTATTTTCCCTGGCCCAACTGAACGGGAGAAAACCAATCAGCCTTGTTTCGTCCATGAAAACGAAAATATACGTCTCCAAAATTATCTTCGCGAAAATCGTTGACCAATATATCGGGACTATCAATACGCACAACACCTACATTAATTTGATTCAACTTATTTCTGACCTGCATGTCGTTGTACAGGGCTTTATTTCTGAATTCAACGAAGAATTTTGTCTTATAAGTATCAACATGAGAAAGGATATCGATCAGAATGGATTCAAGACCTTTAGTAAAATGCGGTGGAATCTGAAAAAGAACCACACCCATAGCGTTCATTTCCTGAAAGATTGAAACCTCGGACTCTAGAAAGTCGGAGAGGTCAGATATGGCTGCCTGAGTAGAGTTGAAGATGTCCTCGTGTGATATTTTCTGCGGCAATTTCAGCGTAAACTTGAATCTCGGATTCTCCCTTACGCGGGAGATCCATGACTTGAGAGTTTCGGGTTTAAAGTCCCTGTAGAATGTAGAGTTAACCTCAACGGTGTCGAAGACCTTTGAATAGTATTTTAGCTGGTCTACAGTGCCTCGTGGATAAAAACTTCCTCTCCAGTCCTCATAGTTCCACCCTGAACAGCCCAGATAAATCATTATTTTAATGCCTCCCTAGCAATGATAACTCTCTGGATCTGGTTCGTCCCTTCATAAATTTGAGTTATCTTAGCATCCCTCATGTGCCGTTCTGCATCCATGTCCGTGGTATAACCGTAACCGCCAAAAAGCTGAAGACAATCGGTGGTGATCTTCATTGCCATGTCCGATGCATACAATTTTGCCTCAGAGGAGATTTTCACAGCATTCTCCCCACGATCGAACATCTCTGCAGCTTTATATGTAAGAAGTTTTGCCGAATCTATCTTTGTAACCATATCCGCAATCATAAACTGAATACCTTCAAAGTTGGATATCTCCGTGCCGAATTGCTTTCTCTGTTTTATGTAATCCGCCGCTTCATCAAAAGCCACTTCTGCTATTCCCAGTGCCTGCGCTGCTATTCCTATCCTACCCGTATCCAGAGTTTCCATTATAACATGAAAACCCTCATTTTCCTTCCCGAGCAGATTCTCTTCAGGTATCGATACGTCATGAAACTCCAGCTCCACTGTGCTGCTTCCTCTGATACCAAGTTTTTCTATGTCCCTGCTTATGAGAAAACCTGGTGTGCCTGCATCGACAACAAATGTCGATATTCCTCTGTGCCCTTTCCCAGGCGCGGTTACGGCATCAACAACAAAGAATCTGGCAAGCCTTCCATTGGAAATGAAAATTTTATCTCCATTAATAATATAATTGCTCCCTTCTTTCCTGGCCGTTGTTCTTATCGATGCTGCATCGCTGCCTGCACCTGGTTCGGTTATAGCCAAACCCCCTATTTCCCCCCTTGCTACACGCGTAAGATACTTCTGTTTGAGGGTCTCACTGCCAAAACGATTAACTGGATCCGCAAATAGTGTAATTGCACCGTCAAGGACCAGTGCTGTGCTTGCACACGCCTTGGAAAGCTCCTCCATGACTCTTACAAAAAAGCTAAAACTGAGTCCGGAACCACCATATTTCTTGGGTATAGTGCTTGAAAACAGCCCTAACTCTGCCATTCTATCTATAATCTTCCTTGGAACTTCTTTGTTTCTGTCTATATCCCTTGCCAGTGGCTTGACTTCCTTTTGCGCAAATTCTTTAACATATTCCAAAACATCTTTTTCATCATCTGTCAACGAAGCTTCAATCATAAAATGTAATGCGAAACCTATTAGATAATTTTGTCCTATTGTATTTCAAAAAAATTTTGGATATGATTAAATTACCTTAACTCACTTTTGAGTTGAGCAAATAGATTGTCTGGCAACTTTCCTATTTCTTCATAGTTCTTTCTTCTAACTTCTATTGTACACCTATTGCAGCTCTTGAACTTTTCCAAGGCATCGTTATCGAAATGAAACTTCAAGTACTGCAACGTGGCTTCCAATGTATCCGTGGAACGACCGAGTTCTGGCGTAGCCTTAACTTCGGTTCCGTCAAAAACAAGGTAAACCTGATCCTCCACGCCTGTGAGTTCCTTCATGAGGCGCATCATCTGTAATTCTGACTCGAATTCAATGAACATCGAGACACTGAGGGTCCTTTCTGTTGGAAGAAGATCGGCATATGTTTCTATGAGATCGCTTATCCCTTCATTTGTCCTCATATTCTCCAGGTAGACCATTTCCTGAATCTGGTTCTTTACAAGGTCTCTTGACTCGAAGAGAAAACTGAATGTTCTTGTGGAAACTCGTCTCCGTTTCTCTATGCTGATCGCTTTGCGATTCTCTTCCTCACGTACTCTTTCGTAGTCGATTGGGAGAGCTATCTCGGAACGATAGATCTCATTTGTTGTCATGAAACTCACTTTGACATTGCTTCAAGAGTTTCCTGATACTTCTTCGCGTGGGACTTCTCCGCTTTTGTAAGAACTTCAAACCAGTGGGCTATATCCTCAAATCCCTCTTCTCTGGCGACCTTTGCAAAACCGGGGTACATCTGGCTATATTCGTAAGTTTCCCCTGCAATCGCAGACTTGAGATTTTCCTCTGTTGTTCCTATGGGCTCCCCTGTAACTGGATCTCCTACCTTGGCAAGGTATTTCATGTGACCAAACGCATGAGCAGTCTCTCCATCTGCAGTTGTCCTGAACGTTGCGGCTATTTCCTGGTAACCTTCCTCATCGGCCTTCTGCGCAAAATACATGTATCTCCTGTTTGCCTGTGATTCGCCAGCGAAACCCGCTTTCAAATTCTCCAGTGTTTTGCTATTTTTCAGTTCCATTTTATAACACCAATATGTCATTACCTCAACTTATAATAAGCTTATGATAGTCATTCTTAATTAATAATTATACAAAACTAGCTATCTTCGTTGCGACAAGAAAAACTGAAAAATCTCCAGGCAATTTATTCAACCCTGCAGACAGTTTATATTTTACACCTCCAAAGCTCATACTAAAATCCCTTGGAAGGTCCACTGTCAGCTCTTGGTATGAGAATTCCTGTACTCTAGCATCAATTAGGGGATCAAAATTATCAAATTCATCCAGATGAATTGGCTTCACAATCAATCCACTCTTTCCATGCAGGCTTTGAGGCATTCGAATGAGCCTGTGAATGTCTGTAGTTACAGGTTCGTCTATCTCACATTGATGATCACTGATCACAGATTCCATTATTTTTGAAAACACCAATTGATCGTTGTTATCCATATACTTGTATTTCTCGCCCCCTCCTGTTCTGAATACTTCAATTTTTTTGACGTTCTTTCCTGCTACGATCTTGTTCAAATTTTCCATATAACTTGAAATTTTTTTCTCACCGCCAAAAGTCTTCAAGAGAATTTCTGCGTATTGATCATTTTTATTCAGAACTGTGTAGAAATTTACAACCTGGTCATCTATTCTTTTTTTCCACCCAGTCATTTTACTCGGAATTTCTAGCATGGCTCTCCTTACGTCAATCGGAGAAAAACCTTCGCCTCTAACATAGTTTGCAATCTCGCGCCTAGCATCGGAACTGAGGGAATAGATCCAGTCCCTCACAACATGCACGTGGTATCCCCTCCCGCCAGAGAAGAATACCTTCAGGTCTTTTTCTTCCAGCCCAATGTCTCCTAGAAGAAATTCAAAAATGAGTCTATGAGTGTGCTTCTTCACTTCTCTTAAAATTTCTTCATACGTCATCTTGGAAGCACCAGGTATGTGATCTGCATCAAGATCGAATATAAGCTCCGCCCCAAGCCATTTTTTGTCTTTCATAACACGTTCTTCTGGATATTCATAGTACGCAGAAGAATAGTATATGTGTCTAGGAACAACATTTGAAACAAAGTGAGAGAGCTCTCGTACGTCATTGAATGATCTGTGTCGTGTCATAGTTCCGAAGAATGGAATAAAACCGATCTCCCTGGATTGAAGCTTATCGACTGCGGGCATAGACCAGTTCGAATAGTATTTTTGGAATAAATTTTGAAGCTTTAGATCCGAATCACTTTTACCGAACAATGCATGGGTGTAGGACATAAGTTATTAATAGCCTTTTTTAAATGCCCAATTGATGTTCATTCGTCGTATAACAGTCCTATCTGTCGTCTTGATAATGATATTTTCATCCATTGTCATCATCGCCCCAGAGCTGAGTTCTGGCCAGGTTATCCATAATTTTGGGGAGTCCGCCTCAGGAGTTGCATCAAATTCAACAGTTTTCATAATCTATCTTGGAAAGAATTCACAGCAGAATGACCAGGTACAATCCATTCTTGATAGCCTCGGCATCACGAGTAGTACGTTAGGATCGCTTTTATCCGTAAATGTTCCCCAAAATAAGGTTCCGGCATTCAAGAGCGATCTATCAAATATACAAGGTCTTTCATGGTCTTTAGGAAACAATCAGGTGATGAGCCCGATGATTTGCGCCGCACAGAATGTCCAGGGCAATCTTGTTCCTGCTTCATATGGCCCGAGAACAGTAGCTAGCGCCTATGATTTTAACTGGCTGTACAATCATGGAATTACAGGAAAAGGAATCACAATTGGCATTGTCGATGCCTATGGAGATCCGAACATAAGATACGATGTATACGCCTTTGATTCCGTTAACAAAATTGCGCCGATAAACCTAACGATAGATTATGCAAACAACAACGTTCCCATCGTAACTAATTCAAGTTGGGCACTTGAGACTGCAACCGATGTAGAGTGGGCGCATGCTATGGCCCCTGGAGCCAATATAGTTTTAGTTGTAGCACCAAATGCTACTTCCGACGCCCTGCAAGGCGCTGTGAGTTATGCTGTCGATAATAAGCTCGCTAATATATTGTCCCTGAGTTGGGGGATAGCGGAAAGCCTTCTGGGTAATCAAACAACCCAACTTTACTCAAAGATATATCAACAAGCAGCAGCCGAAAATATGACTGTACTGGCGGCGTCCGGTGATAGCGGGGCCTACGATGGCCAAAGCCAGCTGACGGTTAATTTCCCTGCATCTGATCCGTACGTAACTGGCGTTGGCGGAACTTACTTATACAACAGCAACGGTGTTTGGAAACAGACTGCTTGGGGAGGCAGTAACGGAGGCACGAATACTTTTGGAAGTGGTGGTGGTTACAGCCAGTATTTCAGTAACCAGTCATGGGAAGTTGCTGCTGGGTTTTCCGGAAACTACCGCGGTGTTCCGGACGTATCGATGATTGCGAGTACATACTCTCCAGTGTATATCATATCTCAGGGATTGCCAAGAGCCATAGGTGGAACAAGCGTTGCTACGCCAATATGGGCAGCAGTTACTGCACTAATAAAGGAAAAGAGCGGTGTAAATTTTGGTTCAGCTAACCCCTTACTGTATCAGATTGCGCGAACGAAATATTATAATTACTCGTTCACACAGATTCTTCCTCCAGGAAATAATGGATATTACGACGTGACCCCTGGATGGAATCCGGTTACTGGTCTCGGTACTCCGATCGTATCGAACCTGGTAAACATATCTTCGAAAATTTTAGAAGGCTACGGAAACGTTGTTAGATTCCTTGGAAAAAGTTATAATGCCACTGGAATAGAGGCCACTATTAATTTCGGAGCCCGATCTTACCTGCTCGGCAACGGTACCACGTTTGGTTTTGTCGGACTTTACAATAATTCAACAAACTATGCTCTTTTTGGACTGGCAGTATCAAACGATACTCAATCGTTAGAATTAATGTTGCGAAATGGAAACGTTACGTATAGTCACGTTTACAAAACGTATAGATTAGTTAACAGCGCCTCAATATACGCAACTCTTTCCGTTAACTATACACAAGGCGTGATTATAGCAAAGTATCTCAATCAGAGCTTTACCGCGACCTTGCCCGTATTCCTTTCTTTTTCAGGTTATGCGAATCCATCTGTTGGAGTATGGCAGCAAGGATCCGGTACAAACTTAACGTTCTTAACCCGGGTTAGTTTCTCTCATATATCGGAATTTGTTAATGGAACGGCCGTTAGTTCTGCAGTGGAACAAAATACTTATTTTTCCTATCTCAGGGATTATAACAGCACCGTTAATTGGAGTAATTCGAGCTCTGGCGTAAATTTCTTTTATGGCGTTAACCAGAGCGTAAAAGGACCGGTTTCGACCTCACAGTCCATACAGTATTATTTGAATTTCTCAGATCCGGTAACAGGCATCTTTTCCCTGTCACCACCAAGTTCAAACAGTGTTGTATGGTATCGGGATGGAATCAAACAATCCAGCGGAAATATAAGTTTTTCAGCCTCTGGTTATTACAATATATCAGTAAACATTACCAGCGGCCTGTCCAGCAAAATGATCGCTTACAGAACCGTATTTATCCCAAACGTAACAAGTTCTGTCTTAAACATCTCGAGTGGTTTGAGTTATTACAACAAATTCAACTCTTCAGTTGTTATAGACTATCTTAATCACGTATCATATTTGTCCAAAGAATCGATACCAACATTATCCAATGTCAAGAATAATATTTCCATTAGTACATTTGGTTTTGCAAACTTTCAGGAAAACGTTACGGGAAAAAGCATTAACATTACATTGTCCCCCAACAACATAAATGTTTCCCTATTCGTTTCGCCTTCCGGGGGAAACATAACTTTCAACGGGACAACCATAAAGGGTATTGACGGCTATTACTATGAGCATGTAAAACCGATCAAGAACTTCAATATTACAGCTAGTTATCCTGGCTTTCATAAATTTTACTGGAATACCACTCTTTACCCAGGAATAAATATATCAAAAACCGCTGTGCTGGAACCTACGAATTCAAGCTGGGTGGAACTGCACGGTAATGTAACGGATAGTTTGTTTAATTTTGGGATAAATGGAGTGAACGTATCACTTAACAATACCATCATGTCCTATTCTAATTCCACCGGATATTATATAATCTTTTACAAGCCCGGAGCATACAACGTCACGGCACACGAATCGATGTATGTTCCATTCAAAAAGAACGTGACAATAGTTTCGAATACCTTACTTAACATAGATCTTATACCTCTCAATGTATCATTAGTCAACATATTCAAGATTAGGATATTATCGGACATACCGTTCATGTTTTATTTTTCATACCTATCATGGTCTACATACAAAGGTTCTGGCTTTGAAGCTTACCAGTTGTATATTGCAAACAACCCTTCGTTTACAAGTGGGGAGAGAATAATCAACTTCCAATCTAACAATACCGGATCCACTTATGTTAGCGGGATTCTTCCGGGACATACCTATTATGTTGTTGTCGTTCTTAGGTTGGCAAACGGAGTATTTTATGAAAGCCAGATTGTAAAACTGAACTATTCTAATTTCCTTTGGCTGGGTGTCACTTTACTAATATATGCAGCAATTATAGGTTATATCGGGGTTGCAGTGTACATATTTGGCAAGCATAAAAAGAAAAAAGATGAGATAGAAATTTAACGCTCGTCTGCATTGAAAACTACGCCCTGTGATAGGGGTATTGTTTTTCCGTAGTTCCTGGTTACAGTTTGTCTCCGCATGTAATATTTCCATGAATCGCTTCCACTCTCTCTACCGAGACCGGTATCCTTCTCACCACCGAAGGCGCCACCAATTTCGGCTCCAGATGTGCTTGTGTTTATGTTTATAAGACCGCAATCAGATCCGCGCGGTGAAAGAAAGCGTCCCTCTTCATTTATGTCGTTCGTGAATATAGCAGAAGAGAGACCCTGCGGTACCGAGTTATGTATCCTTAACGCCTCGTCAAAATCTCTGTATTTCATTACATAAAGTATTGGAGCAAATGTTTCCTTCTTAACTATTTCCATGTTTTCATTTGCTTCGATTATTGCCGGAACAACATAATTTCCATTTTCCAGACCTTGAATATCGGCCCTAGTTCCGCCATAGACAACGTTTCCTCCTTCTGATTTAGCTTTTTCCACGGCATTGAGAAAGTTCTTCTCGGCAGTCCTATCGATCAGGGGACCAACTATAACATCATCAGACGAGGGATCCCCGATCTTTACGCTCGAATAAACGCGTTTCAATTTTGATACAAACTCATCGTAAATTTTTTCATGAACTATTGCTCTCCTGGTGGTAGTGCATCTCTGTCCAGCTGTTCCCAAGGAACCAAAAGATATTCCTTTGATGGCAAGATCAAGGTTACATTTGTCAGAGACAATTACACCATTGTTTCCCCCAAGTTCAAGAATGACCCTCCCCAACCTGGATGCAACCTTACCGTAAAGATTCCGCCCAACATCAGTGGACCCAGTAAATGATACCAATGGAATTCTTGGATCTCTAGATATCCATTCCCCGCCATCTGATCCCCTGCTCACCAGCAAAGAGAATATAGGTGGGGAACCAGCATCTGAAAGTGCTTCCGATACCACACGCGAAACTGCTATAGCAGTAAGACATGCCTTTGATGACGGTTTCCAAACAACGCTATCCCCCGCAACAGCCGCTATGAAAGCATTCCATGACCACACCGATGCAGGAAAGTTGAACGAGGTAATCACGCCTACCATTCCAAGTGGATTCCATTGCTCAAACAGCATATGATCGGGCCGCTCACTTGCCATGGTAAGGCCGTATAACTGTCTTGATATTCCTGTAGCAAAATAAGACACGTCGATCATCTCCTGGATCTCTCCCTCGCCTTCAGACTTTATTTTGCCGGCTTCCATAGTAACCATAGCACCAAGTGCTTTCTTTTTATCCTGGATCGCCTTTCCAACGGACATAATAATTTCTCCCCTTTTGGGAGCGGGTATTTCACGCCATTCCTTGAACACCTTTTCTGAAAAAGACATCATCTGATCGTAATCTTTTCTATTGGCCACTGAAACCTTGGAAAGAAGTTCGCCATTGATGGGACTCCTTGATTCTATTGTGTCGTGACCGTCCAATGGGATCCATTTTCCTACAAATATTCCAGAATTCGATATTTTTATTCCGAGTTCATCAAAAACGCTTTCTTTTAGCCTAAGAAAATTTTCACTAACCATGAATTCCGTTAGCGTTGTAATCGATTTATTTTTTACTCTAGGAATTACAGTTCCATAATTTCTACTGCATCTCGTCTATCCTTTCCATAACAGACATGCCTAGTTCAACCAGTAGAGCAAGATCCGGAGATTTGCCGGTATCCTTGAGTGCATTTAACGCTTTATTAGTAAATTTCTTTGCCACAGAGAAGGAATAATCTATTGATCCTGTCTCTATTATCTTTTCGCGTATCTTATTTTCTGATGCAGAATCGTTGGTTTGCTCTCCATGCCTGAGTTCCTCCTTAAAATCATCACCAGATTTACTGATAGCATGAATGAGAGGTAGAGTTATGGCATTATGCCTGAAGTCCGTGAACGTAGGCTTTCCGATCTTCTTGGTATCCCCAACAACATCCAGTATATCATCGGTCACCTGAAAAGCCATGCCTAAATTGTATGCAAAATCTTTCAGATTAAGAGCTATTGATTCAGATGCGTTTGCGGCTGTTGTGGCACCTAGAGCACATGCCTCAAAGAATCTAGCAGTTTTATTGCTAATAATATCAAAATAAGTATCTTCACTTATTTCCAGATTACCAAGATTCATGGCTTCCGTTATCTGCCCTTCCGCCAGGTGAGTGGATCCGTTGGCCATTATTCTAGAAACCTCTGGGCCATACCGGGAACCCAGTTCATACGCCTTGGCAAACAAGTAATCTCCTACAACTATGGCGTTGTTTATACCGTCAATAGCGTTCAATGACGGTTTTCCCCGCCTTGAATTCGCAGCATCAATGATGTCATCATGAACAAGGCTTGCTGTGTGAATGAGCTCGTAGCCGACCGCCAAATCAAGAATATCCTCAAAAGGCTTATCACAACTAATTTCATATGCAAGAACAGTAAGCAGTGGCCTAAAGCGTTTTCCACCCGCTTCAATTGTATACTTCGCCATCCGGCTAAGATCTTTTTGGGTAGTATCTATACTCTCAAGCAACCGCTTGTTTATTTCGGATACAATACCATGCAAGCCGGATTGCCATTCCTGAAAGTCAGTCATATACTCCTTATTACAATGATTGATTTAATATTAATGAATTCCTGATGAGACGTGCCAAAATAATCGTCGCAAATAGAAGTAGGATTTATAGAGGAAGCTTATCTACCTATTTTATTTTGCTAATGTTATTTCTATTGAAGAAACGTTTGACGTCCCTCTTTCCCCTTCGAGCGTTTCAGTATTTAGGGTTATTTTCTCGTAAGTAAGAGTTTGCAAAAATTTTCGTTTCGTTATTTCCGCTATATCTACTGCCTTACTGATCGCTTTTCCTCTGGCCTTTATTGTAATTCTATTCGCTTCGTTATTGAACTGCGTCACAACGGCAAGCACGTAATTCATTGTTGGTTTTTTACCCACGTAGATTATGTTTTCGTCAGCCATGTAAATACCTCTCTCTGCGATTATCAGAAGATATTTAACCTTTCTCAGTTAAATGTTTCAGATCATGATAAATAGACAGCTAATACTTTGAGTCTAATGAATCACGAATAGCTATCAACTAAAACGGAATCTGAAATATCTATTCGTGATCGCGTTGAAACAGACTACTGATCTTTCTATTCATATATTTTCTAAATGTATAGGGACAGCTTTAATGAAGCCGTACCAATGTGTTCGTCTCCCTCACACCATCGATTGAACGGAGTTCATCTACTATGTTATTAAGTTCGACCAGAGAACTGCAGTTCACCTGAAGAGCTACGTCGTATTTACCCGAGAATTCGTAAACTTCATCAAATTTTTTGGTAATTATATCATTAACGTGTTTAGCTTTCTTTGAGTCTAAGGTGAGCAATACCATACCCTCAATTCCATTATTTTTAACGACAACTGTAAATTTCTTAATAACGCCTGACTTAAGCATATTTTTGATTCTTTTTCGCACTGTTCCCTCAGAAATATTGAGTTTCCTGCCGATGTTAGAGTTTGTTGTTCTTGAGTTCTCTTTCAGAATATTTACAATAGACCAGTCTATTTCGTCCACAGAGCGATATTATATCCGAGATAAAAGCATTCCCAGTGATTACCGGTAGAGAGGTTGACTCTTACTGTCGTCTGTTGGAGACCCTTTTTTAATCAGCTCTTTTGGTACTTTCATCATTCTTATTATGTTTGTAGCCTGAACCATGTACAACGGCAATCCGGTATTCTGATCGTTTCCGTTTCTAAGGATTGCAACTATCTCCATCTTGATTTGAATAACAGATCCATCTTTGAGCTTTACAGTTATCCATTTTGGTTCCTCTTCTAACTCGAATTCAACAAGTTCGCCCCCAGGGGGGATCATGCCAGGCATCATACATATGGTAATGTTCTTCACCTAATAAGGTTTTGACGTTCAGATAAAACTAAACTCCAACCCGCGTGGAGATTTCTCAAAAAGAAATTGGTTCTGTCGTAAAACAATTCCCAATTGTATTTGATTTGCAGATAGCTTTTCTATGTCTTTAAAAGCAGCCGAACAGCAACCGAAACGCTATAGAGACAATAAAAGAAAATATTACTCCACTTGTGAGCACCACCTTAGTGGCCTTAAGAAGGATATAAAGACTATAAACTCCTGTTATATGTTATTACTCTCCCTTTTCAGCTTTCACACTTTTAATATATGTCTCAGTTATCAACCGATACACTGCGAGGGTAACAAAGCCTGGCCAACTGTGCAGGACTTAAGATTCTGTCCCGTAGGGGTTCGTGGGTTCAAATCCCATCCCTCGCATTTTTCAATAAAAATTTCGTTTTTTTAAATGTCTCGGTTTTTTGTAGTTATCAGGAAGTACTTCAAACGCGTAATGGCCGTGTGCAGCTGCGAATATTGCAAATAAAGAAATAAGTGTAATAAATAGAATTAACAAGACTATGTTTCCGGGAAAAATAAACATAAAAAGGATTAATGAAAGAAAGGCCATAAAACCAATTAAGATTAGCATGACTGATTTTATGGCGTATATACTCTTGTATATGTGAACATAACGCTTATCAATTATCATTGGTCTCCTCGAATGCAGCGATTAGAATAGTATTCATTCGATTCGAACATTAAAAACCCCAGATAAGCCATTCCAGTCTTTTTTTTATTCAGACAACTTTTAACGATACCTGTGCCATTTTCAAATAAAAATAATTTAACGATTATTGATGTTTTCTTTCTTCAACAGTTGATAAAGCCTAAAATCCATTCTAAAGATATTTTGAAAACTATTTAGGGAAAACAGCCATTTGCCTATTTCCTTATAGCTTGATCATTGCGGAAGATCTAATTTAACAATTTACAAAACGCTAAATGTACAGTATATTTACCGACACCAATGATCGAGTTACCAGTAAATAATGTTTAAAACTCATCTTGGGAAACGAGTATGAATTTGTAGAAGATCGTTATCGAATGAATGGAGCGGTATGAATAAAAGCATTGTCTATTTATTATATATTTGTTGAATATTTTGTGGATATTCCATATTTCATTTATCTCCGAACAAGCTTGGCCGCAAGTTCAAAGAGCGAAATCGTGTGAAGCCAGACTCGTCCTGGACCAACCATGTTTGCAAAGAAGAGACCTTCTCCCTCCATTCCTGCCAAGACCATTGTCTTAAGACCACCTATTCTTGATACGTTATACTGAACTGAATCATCAAAGGCAAGGACATGGCTCAATTCTACCTGTATCTCCTCTCCAGGTTTGAGATTCATTTCTATTACATGGCCGTGACCATGAAGCATTAATGCACCAGTTCCTGTGAATTTTTCAAGGAAAAAACCCTCGCCACCGAATACCCCTTGCCACATCCCAGCAAATTTTGTGGAGTAATTTACCGTTGAGTCCATGCACAGAAAGGCGTTGAATTCAGCCAATACTGAATTTCCATTCAAATCTATCCTCTGTATCTTGCCAGGCAAAAAACCTGCGGACCCGAATTCACCGGGTCCCTCAACTTTCAGCAAGAAAATGGCGGAACCAGCGAGCATATGAGAAAATGCCCCTCTTAGACCACCACTCTGAGTATCAAGTCTTGCACCCTGAGTCTTGTAAATAAGATGACCTGGTTCAATAAACATTGATTCTCCTTGATTCAATCCCACTTTCAGGTACTGCACTTCATTCCCAACAATCTCATAATTCGCCATGATGATGAAATGACGACGGTTTTTTTAAATTTTGCGATGTTGCGGTATTCAATTTATAATAACAATTTAGCCACTAATAAGTGATCGTGCAATCGCTTATCTTGTAACGGATTCTTTTTTGATATGCGTAGGTTCCTTTATCACGATCTCCTCTGTTGCAGGATAAGGTTTAGATTCCAACCTATCCTTCCATTCAAAAAGTTCCAGTAGTATAGGGACAAGGCTTACTCCCTTAGTGGAGAGTGAATAATATACAGCAGGCGGGTTTGAATCGGTTACTGTTCTATCGATTAGATAAACAGATTCAAGTGAAGTGAGGGCCCTTGATAAACTGCGACCACCTATTCCCCTAAGTGATCTTTTTATTTGTGAAAATCGCATTCTTTTTTCTTTTTCAAGCAAAAAAATGATTGGTAAAGTCCATCGATCATTAAGTACGTGGATTTCGCTATGAATGTTGCTAGAAAGACTTGCCAATTCGATCGGTAAGATGTAACCGTTCATCTTATTCTTCTCGATGAGACCATTTCCGTCAGGGAGGGGTGATTGACTTGTTGAAACCATGTATCCCTAATGATACTTCCGGGTATAATAACCTGATCTTAATTTGTGCATGATAAAAATGAATGCTGAAGATATTCAGACTAAAGTTATTGAAGTAGTGGATACCGTTAGTAAGAGCGTCGTACAGATAAACAGTAGAAAAATAAAAGCCTACAGAAATACTTTGCCTTTAAGAACAGAATCAACTGCAAGTGGAATAATACTAAGTACAAGTGGATACGTGTTAACAAACAACCATGTTATTGACGAATCCCAGGAAACTGAAGTAATCGCACCTGACGGTACTATCTTGAATGCTGAAATAATTGGTGCAGATTCGCTGACTGATTTAGCTCTATTAAAGACAAAAGCAAATGGAATGAGTCCAGTCAAATTTGCTGATTCTGATAACCTTAAGGCAGGCCAATTCGCGATAGCTGTTGGAAATGCTCTTGGGCTCCCCGGGGCTCCAACAGTTTCTCTCGGTGTAGTAAGTGCCATTGGAAGACCAATGCCATGGTCCGATTTTATATTTGAAGGACTAATACAGACAGATGCCGCTATTAATCCTGGAAACAGTGGCGGACCACTTGCCGATCTGTCTGGAAATGTTATAGGCATAAACACGGCTATGATTCCATTTGCACAGGGTGTAGGATTCGCAATACCATCGAACACAGTTAACAGGGTAGTAGAGCAGATACTCACATCTGGACGTGTCGTTCGACCATGGCTTGGCATTTCTGGAATTGCAGTAACGGATGAAATATCCCAGCGACTCAAATTGCCCACAAAAAATGGCGTAATGATATTGAGAATGACGCGCGGCGGACCTGCCCATAAATCCGGCCTGGAGTTATACGACACAATAGTTTCAATCAATGGAATGAAGGTAGACTCTATGAGGACCTTGCTTTCAACACTTGCGAATATAGAAATAGGTGAAACTGCGGAATTTACTGTGATAAGGAAAAATAAAATAGTCTCCGCTAAAATACAAATGGAGGAAATGCCGGAGTTGTATATTGAAAACGGAAATAACTAATTTACCTCCATATCCGATGGTCGGGATCAGATTACAATCGTTCGGTAGAACTCAGTAATTACTTGGAATTTGTTTTCAGTCTATTAAAGTCTTATCTATTATTTCATTTTACCTAGAGGTTAATGATAAAGCAAATATTCCAAATAATTTCTTCATCATTGATGTCTTGAATTCTCTTTTATAACCATCATCCTATCACTTTAGTAATGCCCATTCTAATTGAATTGATTGGGATTGCTAAACCGGAACACCATAATCTTTGTATCGACCTAAAAAGATAGAATACGGCTACATTTTTGATACGAAATGTAAGATAAAATTATAGCTCATCTCCTCTCAATCGTATAGGTAACGGTAAGTATGAGTGCAGAATGAAATAGTTGTGAGTATCTTGAAATCAACGCGTTTAAGCCATAAGATATAATTACTGTTTCTAAACGAGTATGACAAGATGGATAAAGATTCGAAACTGATAATTGCATTATTGACTGCCGTGCTGATGGGTGCAGTTGATTCTACAATAGTGATACTTGCACTCCCAACTATAACTGTTCAACTTAATGCCCCACTTTCTATTTCAATATGGATAATACTGATCTACCTTCTTGTCATAGCTGTGGGAACAACTCAGTTGGGGAGATTGGGTGACTTACTGACGCGTAAGAAAATGTTCAACACTGGAATTGCTCTCTTCACTATTGGCTCAGCTTTATGTGGTGCTTCCGCAACTATTTTTGAACTCATTGCTTTCAGAGTATTACAGGGCAGTGGCGCTGCTATGATACAGGCAAATAGCGGTGCAATAGTCGCGGACAATTTTCCGCCAAATAAGAGAGGGAGAGTGTTCGGATATACATCTGTCGGATACAATTCCGGCGCAATGATTGGCATAATTTTGGGTGGCGTTATCACTACATTTATAGGTTGGAGATATATTTTCTACATTAACGTGCCCATTGGCGCCTTCGCGCTGTATTATGCTTTGAAATATGTAAAACGTGGATCACCAGTAGCAAACAAACTTGATTTGCCTGGCGCATTTTCCCTTGGCGGCGCCTTGATCCTTATCTCATATGCTGCAACGGACATTTCCTTGCATGGGGTTGATCTATTCAATGAGATGCTCATACTTCTAGGGATCGCAGTCATATTCGTCTTCCTGTATATTGAGAACAAGGTCAAGAACCCATTACTTCCAAAAAAGATATTTCATATTAGAATCCTCAGTTTTTCCATAATGGCTTCATTTTTTCAAAGCTTAGGTTTTTTGGCTGTCGTGTTCATCATAATAATGTATCTTCAAGGAATCAGGGGATTAACGCCATTTTATAGTTCACTTCTTCTCCTTCCAGGATATGTTGTCGGCAGCATTCTTGGCCCCCTTTTTGGCAGACTTACTGACAGGATCGGTTCAAGGATTCCTGCAACGGTCGGCTTAAGCATTATGGCCTTCTCGGTTCTTGTTTATATCACATTAACGGTTGTATCTCCTCTTTATGTGATACTTGTTGCCTCTTTTTTCACTGGTACTGGAAGTTCAATGTTCTTTCCGGCAAACAACAGCGCAGTCATGGCAAATTCACCAAGAGAATTTTATGGCATGACTTCGGGGTTTCTCAGAACCATGTCAAACATAGGTATGTTGGGTAGCTTTGTTCTTGCGATCTCTATTGCAAGCCTTAGTGTACCGAGAAGTGTTGCATTTGAAGTCTTTGCAGGCATTGGAAAGCTTCTTGGAAATGTCACAACAGAATTTATGGCTGGAATTCATGCAGCACTCTATGTTTCCCTTATCATTCTTATAATAGCTGCATTTCTTTCATTTATTAGGGGAAAGGAGCACAGATCTGGATGATCCCGCGGTAAGGTCTATAAGAATGGGAAAATATGCCTTCAATTTATCCCAAGCCCCATGTAACCCATGATTCTGGAAAGTGCATTCCAAAATTTCTTATGTATAGCGCCAGCTGTCCTTCGTGAAATATCTCATGCTCTATCATCCACCTAACAATAATTCTTGGGGAAGTTCGTTCGACACCTACATATTTCTTAGATTCTAGGCAATCAATAACTTCTTGAGAGAACTCTAAGGGATCTGCTGATTCAATGAAGCTCTTTAGTCGCTCCGCAGTCAATTTTAATTCAATTATTAGTCTAGGTTTATCTATTTCTAGAGAATGATCAATATCGTTTCTTTCGAATACGAGTTTTTGATTCTCAAGAGCATCGATGTAACATTTTGATATATCAATTAAATGCCTAAATTGTTTCCCAATAGTACCAGCCTTAGATATAGGGGCCTCAGATAATCGACTGTCAGAAATTGACAGGAGCAAATCTAGGGTCAATTTTCTGTGCAGTGAAAATTCGTTGTAATATTCTAATGTAGAAAACATATTTTTGCATGACAAAAATGTATTTATGTTCCATGAAAGTCAACATATTGTTGTAATCAGATTTATATACCGTGTCATGCTTTGTGACTATGGCAGTAATCAGACCAGTTTTGTGGAGGACTATAGAGAGGAAGTTGAAAGGATTCAATGGAAGCAAAGCACCCTTGATTGCTGGCCATAAACTCCTATATAGGTGTAACCTTGAGTGCAAGATGTGCCCATT
Organism: Thermoplasmatales archaeon; assembly: GCA_026127925.1. NCBI lineage: Archaea > Methanobacteriati > Thermoplasmatota > Thermoplasmata > Thermoplasmatales > Thermoplasmatales archaeon. The sequence goes on along the minus strand of JAJSLM010000001.1, from coordinate 118,540 downwards.
CTGGAGAAGAAAAGATGAACAACTCTTAACTGTAGAGGAAGAGGTCAAAATGATGGAAGCCATGAGAAGAGCCGGCGTCTCATTCCTTGGATTCGAAGGTGGAGAGCCTCTGCTGAGGAACGATGTTCAAGATATACTTGCTGAATCTCATAAGAGATTCCATACCTCTATGGTCACCAATGGGTGGCTTCTGAAGAGCAAATTGAAGAGTATTGAAGATTACCTTGATTACATGTTCGTGTCGATAGACGGAGTTGGCCCTCTGCATGACAAGATGCGTGGTGTCTCTGGATCTTTTGACAAAGCGATAGAGGGCGTGAAAGCTGCTCGTGGCCACATATCCCTTTCACTCAGTTCAACGATAACTGAGGAAAATTATTTTCAGGCCAAGGACCTGGTTTTACTGGCGGAAAAACTGGGAGTTGGGATAAATTTCCAGATTGCGTATAATTATTCCACGGCAGAAAAGGAGTCTCCGGGTATGGATAAGCTGAAGGAAGCTGTACAGACACTTGCATTAATGAAGGAGAAGGGATACAAGATCGTCAATTCCAAGGAATATTTTCAAGCAGTATCAAATTCCTGGTTCAATGGCATTGAATGGAAATGCAAGCCATGGTTAACAATGAATGTCGATCCCTTGGGAAACCTAGTGATGCCGTGTTATGTCCTGAATGAGTACAACGGCAGCTCGAAGGTTTGGGACGTGGACATCGTAAAGGTATGGAACAACTACAACTGGGAAGAATACGAGAGCTGCAATAAGTGTGCATTATCTTGCTATCTGGAACCATCACTTTTTACGTGGAAGAACCCTTCAATGATAAAAGAGAGAATAATAGACGGGTTGATGGATTACGTTCGCGTTGAGGCTTCAAGTGCCTGAACAAAAAATATTCACTTTCCACACTATAGAAATAATTATTAGGTTAAATAAGAAACCTCATTAGTTGAAAGATCAAATAATTATGAGAATGAAGCTTTTCCTATCCAGTACATCGACCTGATTAGCCCCATTACGTTGTTTAGATCAATCTTGCTATACTCTCTCGATTTCATTCCATTCGTTTCCATGAGTTCCTTGAATACATTTTCTATGTGTGTGAATATCTTATCGGTCATTAGATTCACCACGTTGCCGAGGATACGACTATTAAACCGCTTTGTCATCTCAGGCATTATTTCCCTTGTTATCTTAAGATCATACTTCCATGAAATATATAGGAGTTCCCAATACTTCGTCGGAAGCTTTTCCATAACCGGGAATGGATCATTCCGTATCCTTGACGTGCCCATAGGAATTACAGGAAGAGGAAATACCCAGGCTTTATAATGGTTATCTATTATCGATTGGACGAGATCTATCGTATCCTGAACATCCTCATTCGTTTCTTCCTGGAAGCCTATAGTCATGGTGTAACACGGAGTTATGTATGCATCATTCATTATCGGTGTGGATTCGAGTATGACGTTCCCCCAGTCTTCGGGACCCCACGGAAAAGGCTTACCGTGCAAATATTTAGAAATGATTTTAACACTACCGCTTTCTAGACCTACAACTGGAGCCTCGCTCTTATATTTATCATATTCTGCGACTTCGCTAAGATCAGCGACCGTTTTGGGTGAATCTAGAACAGCAGGCGATGAAATGTGTGGGAAATATATCTGCTCGATTCCCATCTTTTTGACTTCCTCGAAAAGATTCACGACCGCATCATGATTTGTGCCTAATCTCTTAGACCCATAGAGCAATATATCATCCGTAAGAAGTTCAACGTTTTTCAAACCCGCCTGTAAATTTATCGATATTTCTTTCTTTATGTCTTCTATCGGAATCGTCCTGAAGGTTTCTGGTGTGATTGAGCAGAACTGACATCCTCTGGGACATCCTCGAGTTACCTGAACCTCGCCGAAGCGTGCAGGTTTAATTATCGTGGGGATCTCCTCCAACTTCGGTATCCGCCCTACAATAGATCTAGGCATATTTCCGCCCCTTATAGCGTTCGCAACCAAAGGTGGAAGATCCAGTTCTGCTTCACCAGTGAATATGGTGTCTACCCACTCCGGTCGTTCAAGTTCAAGTTGCCAAGTGGCTGGGCCGCCCGCGAATACTTTAAAATTGTATCTTTTCTTGAGAAGGGATATTTTTTCACTGAGTTCAGAAAAAAACTGAGCTGTCCAACTTGGACCACCGCCAAAAAGCATTGTAAGCTTGAATGTCACAGGACTCAAGCCGAGAGGATCGTGAACTGAGATCCCAACCACCTTAGTGGTCTCATCCACTGCTCTTGAAAGAAGATCTGGGGGAACCACCTTCACGTCCTTTATCCCAAATTTATAGAGCGCAGCTTCTACTTTTCTTAGCGCGTATGGAGCGACAAATGTTTCACCATCTATATGCCCGTTCTCTGGTGGTGTAAATAATGAATTCATCATAGCTCTTGGAACCAAACGGGCGGGCATACACGCAACATACCCCATTGTTGATATTCCCGAGTAACTCGTAAAAGAACCTCTATCAGCTGTAAGTACAACTGTGTTGGTCATAAATTTAAAATGTTATTCAAAATTTAAACTTTATCAGAACGCAACACTCGGAAAATCATTCTACATTTGAATGTTAATCTATCTAAAATATTTATGTTACAAAGTTAATATTAAGAATTTTATTCCTGGTAAAATTTCCAAAACATGTTAAATGTTTTTCGCTCTTTCTTGATCGGTTAATTCAGTCTTATTCATCTTGGAATGAATCACTCTGATCCTGATTCGGTCTCGGACTCTCTTTTACAAAAATTTTATATGTCTTCACTAAAGTTATTGCCTCGCTGATTATTATGCCGGTCGTTAATGCGAGTAGCGAATCCACTGTTAGGTTAGCATAAATATTTGAAGGATATAGAAATTCCAAAGACAATCTGCTTAAGTATGAAATTAACCAGATTATTAAGACAAGCGGGTTACGCTTATAGTACAACTGCTGGCTGTTATAGAAGAATTTTGGCCTTATATCGAATCTTAGCCCTATTAGAAACCCTGCAGGAACAAACAAGAGAGTAAGGAAGAATAGGGGATGAGAATATTCAAGGTACACAACAAAAAAAACAAGTAGAAGACCATAAATTATTGGAGTTCTGTATATCCTCGATGTATTGAATCTTCTTCCAGCAATGCCCCTGTACGTCCTCATTACGAGAAATATAGCAATAATTAGGAAAAAAATAGCATAACTACTGGAGTTTATTGAAGTAGGGACGGAAGATGCCGTAGAGTATCCGAATACGTTTGACATTGCGAATAATTCTATGTTAGGCAACAATAATATCTCATTTCTTAAATAGGTTGTAGGTATATAATCTAATTTATAGGTAAAAACTTTGAACGTGTGGAAAAGTTATAATAGGGAAGATATTACAGTACCGTGAAACTTTCACGTGTCTTCTATGTTATCGGCGCTGTTTTCATTGTAATAGTAATTGTAGTTTCAGTCCTTTTTGTATACAACACCGCGTACGGAACGATGAGGAACCTCAGCTTTAGAGAAAATGGATTAAGCTATAATAATAGTGATATTTCTTTGAATTTCACAGTTTCTGGTATGAATCGCGGTTTCATGTCTCAGCAGATAATTATAGGAAACACATCTATAGATTTCGCTCCAGGGAACAACGTGAGCAAGACCGTTCCTTTTTCGATCTCATTGAATGCTTTGAATAAAAGTGGCTGGCCAAGAAACAATGCAACAATATCCGAGAACCTACCAATAAAACTCCCAGGATACCTTTTTACTATCACAACAGAGTTGCAACATAACTTTACTATTGGTGCACCTGTGTATGGATTTAATGTTACAAGTGTGAAATCAGCCGGATCCGGTAAATATGATATTTCTGTTGCTTTTACATATTTCACATAGGTGAGCATCCCCACAGGGCAGATAATCATCTACAACCAGACAAGCCCCATAGGTAACATATCATTTAGCTCTCTTAGCACTGGCAACTATTACAATCTTTCTGGAAGTTTCCATATGAAGAATGCGCCGACTACAATTGACCTATACTTTAGGCTTGGACCCATTGAATGGAGTGAGAAAAATGTCGGAACGTGAGATTACTGCCGGCATAGTAGCTTCGGCTATAGTGTACACCATAGTGTCCGGTATCATATTCCTTTACGCTCTTCCCTATGTACACAATTATTTCATGAAACTAGGAATACCGCTTTTCCTCTTCGTAACTACCACATATTACCTGACGCTTGTAGTGATTTTTCTTGTTCTTATCTTCATGCAACATCTTTTCAAGAGAAAATGGTATAATTCATTGATATCGGCCGGGTATCTCACAGTTGAAGTTGTCATACTTTTCCTCATTTTTGGAAGCGGTTTTCTTTCCCTTCATCCATCTGTTGACGGAATTAGTCTTAACGTCCTTATGGATTTCCGTACGGCACTTTACCTCATAATACTGTCTGAAGTTTTTTTCATAATTGCAGATATCTTCAAAGCATTTGAGAAAAGGTCTGATAAGAAAAAGAGAATCGCTCACGTAGAAAAGAATGCCCCTTCGAATTAAATGCTACGAAGAAGTTCCGAGACTTATGCTCTGGACAAGCATCCTTGATGACTTCTCGGAAAACACGAAGATATTCATCATACCGAAGAAGAATTCCTTGAATGAGCTCAAAAAACCGTTCGAAGAGAGTGGATCCATGTTAGCTGCATGAACCTTATTATGACTAGAAAGGAATGGTTGACAGGAAAACAAAAACTGTCAGGTTAACAGGGGATCAGACCAGTGTAATTGAAGAGTGGATCAGCAACATGAGAATGGTGTAAAAAAAACGATTTCCGAAATGGAGAAAATAAGCGTTCAAGCCGCTGCAGTGAAAATAAAAAAATAGGGTGTTGAAAAGTGCGGAATGTAAGATTCAAAGAACCAGAAAAATTCGAAAAATGATTCCCCGCCATATCTATTCTTACCCATTGAATTTAATTTAAATTCTAGTTTAATCCAATTATCTCTTCAAGTGTTCTAACAACGGATAAATTGTCAGGTAGGGGATTAACAAGATATGATAGTTCCGAATTCCACTTCATCAGACTTGAAGCAATATGTATCTTTTCCCTTAGTTTATTCCTATCAAATTTCTCTAACCTTCTACTCATTTTCTGAATAACCAATGGCTCATTATATTTCACTTTCTTCAGGAATAGGAGGAAATATAGATCGTATATATCCCTGATCTTATCTCTTTCCATTATGGATGCAACTTTTTCTGCTGCAATCTCTTCAAGATTCATTACAGGTACCAGAAAAAGCGGAATATCCTGGTAAGATGGAAGCATGTACTTATTTTCAGATTCCAAGAGAACATCCCCTCTTAGGCTTATATCAACACTTACGTTCTGCATCTGCCGTGAATCTTCATAGAGAGGACCCTGAACTCTTAGTTCAAAGTTAATCCCTACAACAGTGCCATTTTCCTTGCGTCCCCTGTGTTCCATTCTTTTTATTACATACTGCTTTCCTACGCTTTCAATAGCTACTTCAAATTTCCTGTTTATCTTGCCTCTTTCAACTGAGCTATTTTCTCCTATGTAAGAGAAATCAAGATCCTCAGAAAATCTGTTAAGATTGTAGAAGTATTTTAGCGATGTGCCCCCTTTGAAAATTAGTTTGTAGTCAAAAACTCTGTATATCTCGAAGAGTAAAAGTGTAAGAAGATAGTCCTTTTCGAGCTGCCTTGCATCTCTGAATCTCCCTGACTGTTTCAGAAGATCACCCACATCAATCATCTTAATCGCCCTCCGACATTCTACTTTCATCTTCATGATGAAGCAGTAGTGGGAGTTTCCTGTTAACATTTCCTGAGTTCATTCTATCGGCGTACTCCTTTAACCTTTTGAGGTTCAGTTTTGAATTCTGTCGAGATAATTCAAAAGCTTCTTTTACATATGAGAAAGTAGGAATATTCAGATAAAGAGAGTCGATGATTGCCTTTTCTATGGAAGCAATGTAAACGTTCTGTACTTTATTGAATCCAAAAAATCTTTCTTTTCCCAATGTCCTGAATTCAATTATATTCTCACCAAGGTTAATCTCTCTGTGCCTTTTTATTGATATTACGCTGTATTTCCTAATAATCTGATCTGTTACTGAATAATACTGAAATGCAGCGAATAGACTGATGTATGATGGAAAAACAATCTGGGATGCAATTTCATAGATATTATCTCCACTTGCAGAGCTTATGAAATACAATCCCCTTTCAATTCTTTTCACCTTTCTGTTGGAAGATAATAGCTTGGAAACATATTTTTTTGGTTTTTTCATAAGCATTGATGCATCATTTATTGTGAAGACGGTCTTTCCGTGTAACTGTAATTCTTCTAGTGTATCCAGAACTCTGTTGTAAACCATACAGGCAAATATGGTAAATGAAAATAAAGTTTGTGTAGCATTATACCCACAAATATGGTGATTATGTGACACAAGTATAGAATTAAAATCTCTAGAAACCAAACAAACAACGAATATTACAATTTTTTGAGCAGGAAACAGTATCTCCGAAGATAATCATCTGGATAATACAATAATTTATTCTTCTCCTTCCTCCTAATCGATTGAAATATTTATTCATAGCTTTAAGAGATCTATTTGATATCTAATGAAAAAGATACCAATGAATGTTACGAACAGACTCGAGATAGAAGGCATACAGGGATTCTTCGTGGATACATGGTTGGACATGTGATCATGGCGTAACTGGAAGATTCTCATATCTGACAGCTAGTCGGGTAAATAGCGATCTGAGGCTCCCCGTAATATCAATACCATCACCAATGGGCAATGACATGCCCTTAGAGATCTCGGTAATTCTTGATCTTCTCCTATCGATGTTGGGCCACATAGACCTGTTACTGTTTGATCGGGGATTTTATTCAAAGGACCTGATCATGTCATTGAACGAACGGAAAATAAACTATCTCATCTTCGTCCCGAAGAATCCTCAGGTGAAGGATGAGTTCTCATTCATGTACGAGAGGGAGAAAAAAGTGATGCTCTATGAATTCTCCATTTACCGGGAGGGAAGAAAGGTTGAGGATTCCGTGTATCTTGCATTCCTGAAGCAGATATTCGACCATCGATCAGAAGAATATTACGACTGGTGCTTCGCCACAAATTCTTCAGATATAGATCTCGATCGGATCATCGCGAAATACAAGTTCCGATGGCGCATTGAGACCATGTTCAGGGTACAGGATGAGTGCAGGATAAAGACAAAGAGCAAGGATATCCGCGTCAGGTATTTTCTCTTCGCATACGAGCAGCTTGTTGAATCAATCTGGTATCTTTTTTATCATGAGGAGGTGAGCTTAAAGAAGTATCTCATAGAGTTGAGTGAATCATGTACCGTGATGGGGAATAACGTAGAGAGAAAGGAAAGAACCCGCAAACAGACCTGAATAAAGACTGTGGGCGGAGGGCCACTCTTTCCTTTTCTCCGAATAAGGATAGCCATTGCTGTCTAAAAAGTTAACTCGGTTCGGAGGTACTGTAATAAATACGTTTATAGTATTGGTAAGAGAATAATTGCAGATGTAGTATGGCATTATACTTTCAATAGAGTGCTCCGACCGGGATTCGGACCCGGGTCGCCGGCTTGAAAGGCCGGTATGCTTGGCCGGACTACACCATCGGAGCGTGGCAAACTGTAAGGATTGCAAATTATATTTAACTTTCCGAACCTATTGCACAATTCACATTATCGGATTAAAGTGGATCACGTTTTACATAAAATCATTGTCAATTAGAAATGCTGAACCTCAATATTGCGCAATATCCACCAAAACTCTGGAGTATTTTCCCCTGTTCTGTAGAATCGCTTACAATGTGGATGGAACTGTTATATCTCTCCGCAGTTTCTATCAAATCCTTACTGTCAATATTCCTGAACTTTGTTTCACTGACTAGCAGTGTATCAACAGCACCTGATTCTATCGCATTAAGCACCTGAGAGAATCCGTAAGTTGCAAGGCCGTCGGTTTTCAAGTGCCTAAGAAAATCATTAACTAAAGTAACATCCTTTCTCAGCCTTATATCTTTTAGAATAGATTTTGAGATCTCTGACTGCAGAAATTCTATGATTGCTCCCTCATCCGTTCGGTTAGAAGCATAATTGAATACTTTTATCTTTTTAATATTGAATGTGCTGAAGAATTTCTCAAAATGCACTCTTTCGAATCCGGGTCCTAGTACAACCAAAATAGAGTTTTCGGGTATGACCCCATTTATCATTCCCGCTATCTCTTTCAGGAACGATTCGTCAGAATACGTGCTGTCGAAATCTTTTCCTTGACGGTGCGATTCAACACGACCAAGGTTTTGCATTCCATAGCTACGTACCAAAAAAAGGTCAGCACCTTCGTCGTCGATCGGTAAAAAGTACAATGTTTCTGAAAATTTAGTCTCAATCGCTTCCCTAAGCATTTTCCTCTGTTCTGGTGACCATTTTTTCTTAGCGAGCGTGAAGGTATCATCTATACCGAATACCATTGATTGGTGTTTCCCAAGAAGATCTTCAGGGCCATTTACGACGACACCAAGCATTCTGAGATTATTTGTAAAATCCTGGAACTCTGCCTTTTCCACTCGGATTCCAACATTTACAGGTATCCTTTCAGTCTCCTTTTGCCTGGGCATATCATCCTTCTTTTCAACTCGCCTATATGTTGTGGCCTTGACGTAGTCTCCATCCGAGATAATGTTCTTCAGGTACCATAAGTCGTCGTTGGAATCGATTCTAATAAAAACCGAATCAGGATCCTGCCGATTTTCTATAATTTTCATGTTGGTTTTCCTGTTATGTTCGCTATCGTTTTTCTTATAGAAATGTAATGCGTTCCTTTCCAGTAAACTTTACCACATCCACTGCACTCATAGACTTCCCCATATAGTGAACGAACACTTTCCGGGATCTCACCATCAAAGGCCGATATTGGTACAGTAAACAAAGTCGAGTTACATAGCGAGCAACGTGTGAAATATTTTGTTTCGTCGGGTTTGAAAACTTGAATTACCTGTTTTATCTGTTCGTGAAATTCATCGGATTCTATCAGCATAGAATTCTTGTACCGTTCATGCAAAACCTTGTCTCTTGTCAAAAGAAATAGACTATCTATCCGGCACAAATCAATTACTTCATCGTCGGAAACACCGTTAGAAACGTACTTTACCGAGTACCCCATAAGACGTAACCATTTGGCCAATTTACCAAGCATGCTGTCAGCCATAAATAACTCATTCTCACTTTCTGACACAATCACCAGGGTTAATAATTACTCGCGATTATTTAAACAAGAATTAAAGAATAAAGCGGTATAGTGGCGATTTATTTCCTTACATCTGGCCTGAGCTGAATCATTTTTTCCTATTGAAATAGTAATAAAGCGCGAACATCGCTACAACTATTGCCACAACTATGCCTATGTCCCTATACTCGGTTAAATTACTCTTGATATTGACTGTGGACCAAGAAAACCCAGGGAATGAACCATAATCTAGAGCAACTATGTTTGTAACAGTTTTCCCGTTATTCTTGGCCTGTGATAGCATGTTCTTCGTCATGTTGAAGGCCTGTTTGTAATGGGGAACAGTTGGAGCTCCTATAGACGAGAGACTTGAGATGAACTGAAGCCCGTACGCATTTAGTCCAGTATAACTTAAATCAAATACTATAAGGTATTGCGTACTGTTAGCACTCCAGTTAAAAGAAACGTATGAAGAATTGTCTATAACATCGAAGAATAGTTCTGCCCACAATGTAGTATTGATTGCATAACCGGTTCCGTTCGTAGTGTAATAAGTCATTGTTGGTAGACTTGATGGAGGAAGCGGAAGCGTAGGAACAGTAGCGGAAGAATTTCCCGCAATACCTATTGTTCCTAATAGAACAACGGCAAGGACCACGACTGAGATTAGTTTCAACTTTTTCATTATTCTCTCCCTTATGTAAATCCGGTAATAAATATTTTCCAATGACCTCTTCCATAGAACAGTGGACTACTTTTTCACGAATACTGTAAGGGCACGATCATTTCTTCATCATAACATATAGCTTCCCGTCCAGATCCTCTTTTATTGAAACTTCTCCGGATCGAGCCATTTCTCTGATCGCCCTCCTGACTGCTGAAACACTCAGTCTAGATTTTTTGGCCAAGTGAGCTATTTCGTTCTTGCTCTTTCCAGCATTAGAGCTTATAAGGTTCTTGATAGCCTCTGGATCATGATTCAAGTAAAATCTATTCCTCGATATTATCGCAACTAAAACAATAGCAACAGTCAGTTCAGGCAAAAAACCGAAAACGAAAATTCTCGAGCTTGTTGAAACGGTCTGATTTTTGTACTTAATTGTGACTGCTATTGTGTGATACCCAGGCAAAAGAAAGTAATTAAAAGAATGTGTTGTTGAGACTACGTTACCATCGATCCACCATTTCACACTTGCATTTGCGGAACTCAAGTTATTGATTGAGACTCTAAAATAGCCGATACCCATGAACATAAGCCAGTGCATTTTAATATCATTGCTCGTAATTTTAAGAAGTGTTGAATTAGTTTTGTTGAATAACGTTCCTTGGTATAGAATAGTGAAATTATCTCCTTGCGTTATTAATCCGTAGTCAAGATTTGAGCTCAGGTATAACGAACTTCCTTCCGGTATTACTACATTTGTTTGATCTATAGTTTTGTTTCTCTCAATGTAAAGTGCCCCATTTCTTTCAAGTAATATGTTGTTACCGTAGTCCCAGAATCTTGTAAAGTTGAAGCTGATCAATTCAGAGAACGGTAAATCCGGGTAACTAAAAAAATAGCGGAAAAGAGATTCGTTTTCAAATGACGCATACTTAAGAAAGATTGTACCGTATGCCGATGTATTGGAGGTTTCTATATTGGTCACAGTACTTAATTCACCAAATTCTGTTTCAGTCCAATTTCCATCGGAAAAAACAGTAAGCCTGCTAATCTGATTTAGTGATTTGTTATCCCAGAGAACGATGAAACTATTATGATGAATGCCGGCGTATATTATGTTGTTTCCTAGGCTGATAGAATGAAGTTCACTTACGAAATTATGAATGTCTTGAGTGATTATGACTGTACCATTACTTGTCATGAGTAAGTAGAGATCATTTAGTACGAAGAACCTTGAGTAATTTCCATTTTCGATAAGGAACTTAGTTACCTTCGTGGAAAGATTTTCCAAATTGACTTCGATCACTTCTGCGCGGCCTCTGTTGTGAAATAAGTAATAGGCGCCATATGATTCGGAATACTCCAGGCTTCTCACACTGTAATTGCCAATATTAGCTATACTACTTGTCGTGCGATTCTCATAGTTCAGTGAGGATATGGTATCATTTTGAATATTAAGAAATATGATATCGCTCAAATTTTGATCGATCACTGGACCGGAATTTGCCAGACTTTTATTTTCCTCTGGATAGTTGAGTTCAATTTTTTTTGATTTGTAGACCATTTGATCTGCAGAAAGAGCGATCGGATAAATGGATCTTGACGGTGGACCCACATAAAGATTATAAATAGTTATATTGGAATAAATACCCATTACGGTCAGGTTGATCGTGCCATCTATAAAAGTAGAATTGTCTGTTAAGGGAAACTGCATAAGTGACGATGAGTTCCAGCCGTCGTTAATTGAGAGGAATAGACGCCCTGGATCTGCGTCCATATGGGAAATTTCTAGAGTGTATACTTCAGAACACCTGGGTTCGCTCCACACAGCTCGATCATTTCCGCTACCAGCGACTGCTGTCTTATTATAGAGAGGACCGAATCGTACAAGTGAACTATTAGCTGAGCGAGTTCCTATAGTCACCACTTCTCCGGTGTCCATAAGATTTGCAGCCGCGTTCCATGAAAAGGTCATTTTTAGGGAGAAATTTGCACTATGCGATATATGAACTTTTATTCCCGTGTATCCCCTTCCATTTGAAGGAAGACCGTAAATTCGCAACCCGCGTTTTCCAGAGCCGTTTTGTACAGAAACATTTGAAAAAGATCCGCTCGTGAATCTTTCAAATGTCATCGTTGAATTATTGCTTGGAAAACTGTTAATCGGGAGTTTTGTAAAGTTATAATCATAGTTGAGCCCAGTAGAAGGCCCAGCTTCACTTACATGGATGAAAGAAGGGACGCTAATAAGAACGCAGACAATTAATAAACTTAATACAATTATTCGCATAAATTAACTAATTCACAATTGTCAAGGTATTATAAATAAATTTTTGAAGCTAGGACTCCACAGTTTATATTTATGCTATGGATATGCAACTAATATGATTAAAGTTGGTATAGTGGGATATGGAACTATAGGAAGAAGGGTTGCAAGGGCAGTTTCTATACAGTCTGATATGCATGTCTCAGGGATACTTAAAACCAAACCAGATTATCTGGCTGGAGAGGCAAGCCGTGAGTTCAAAGTTTTTTGCAGCGATGAGAAGGCCCTGAATAACTTTAAAGAAGCTGGCATGCGTTGCGCCGGAACCCTGGATAATTTGATAGATGATTCCGACATCATCGTTGATGCTTCACCAGAGGGCAACGGAGAAAAGGATCTAGAAGTATACAAGGCGCACAATAAACCAGCCATATTTCAGGGTGGGGAAGAACCGACCATAGCTGAGACAAGTTTCAATGCTTACTCAAATTATAACGATGCCTTTGGAAAAAAATACGTCAGAGTTGTATCATGCAACACAACGGGGCTGGCCCGAACTTTATCCGTTGTAAGAGACCATTTTGGCATTGAACACATAAATGCAGTGCTCGTCCGGAGGGGAGCTGACCCAAACGATAGCAAGGCCGGCCCAATTAACGCGCTTGAACCCAGCCTAAAATTTCCCTCCCACCATGCTCCAGACCTTAAAACGGTTCTCGGGAACGTAGATGTGAATACCGTGGCCATTAAGGCACCAACAACGCTTATGCACGTTCATACCGTTCAGGTCGAAATGAAGAATTCTACCACAGCTGAACAGGTCACTAATCTGCTGAAGGAAAAAAGAAGAATTCTCCTTGTCTCTGGAAAGAAAGGAATTGTATCCACTGCCCAGATTATGGATCTAGCGCGTGAAATGGGTAGGGACCGATCCGATCTCTACGAAATTGCCGTATGGAAAGAGAGCATTACGGTAAAAGAAAAGAGATTGAATTATATCCAAGCTATTCATCAGGAAAGTGACGTAGTTCCGGAAAACGTAGATGCGATCAGAGCCATGATGCAACTAGCGAATCAGGAGGAATCCATTGCCAAGACTGATGCATCAATGAATATCGGAAAAGGAGCGATTTAAATGCCAGAAGATGAAGAACAGCCAAAAAAGTATAAAATAGAGGATTTGCCAGGAGTCGGAGAAGCCACTGCAGAGAAACTTAGAGAGAACGGTTATGATGATTTGATGACACTCGCCGTTGCATCCCCAAAAGATCTTTCGGATCTGGCCGGAGTGGCGGAGGGAAGCGCAGCAAAAATTATAGCTGCGGCTAGGAAATTTGCGGATGTTGGTAATTTTGAAACAGGTGAGGAGATTCTTGAAAGAAGGAAAAGTGTCCAGAAACTCACAACAGGAAGCAAGAATCTTGATGCCTTGCTTGGTGGTGGATTTGAGACCCAGGCGATAACAGAGTTTTTTGGTGAGTTCGGTTCAGGAAAGACTCAGATCATGCACCAGGCGGCAGTGAATGCCACGATGTCCCCGGAGACTGGTGGTTTTGACTCTGACGTTCTTATGATAGATACTGAAAACACTTTCAGACCAGAAAGGATCATTCAGATGTCCAAAGCCAAAAACCTTGACCCAGATGCGGTACTAAAAAGAATACATGTAGCAAGGGCATATAACTCCCACCATCAAATACTTCTCGGGGAAAGGGCAGCAGAGTTAGCAAAGGAGTTTCCGATTAGGCTTTTAATTGTAGATTCCCTTACGTCTCATTTCAGGTCTGAATATCTTGGAAGAGGCTCCCTCGCAGAGAGACAGCAGCTGTTGAACAGGCATATGCACGATCTGTTGAGGTTTTCAACCATTTATAACGCTGTTATTGCAGTTACGAATCAGGTTTCTGCCAGGCCAGATGTATTCTTTGGAGACCCAACTGCACCTATTGGTGGGAATGTGGTAGGACATACTGCAACATTCAGGATATACCTTAGGAAGAGTAAAGGCGGAAAGAGAATCGCGAGACTGATAGATTCGCCCTATCTTCCCGAGGGTGAAACTGTGATACAGATATCGGAGGATGGCATCACTGACGGTGTCTAATCTGACAATTTCCACATTATTTTTAATATTGCATTAGTGCTAGTGTATATATTCTACATTTAGAAAAGCCGCCTTACCTTCTCTCTAAAGTACAGCAATTTTTTACAAGCCCCAAAAACAAACTTCACTGTAGACCCTATAACTCAAAAAAACAAATCATGAGTCTGTCTCGGAAAGTTTTTCTTCGAATTCCTTCAGATTCTGTATTTTGTAGCTTGATGCTTTCCTGATACGGTTCATTATCGCGAGACCGTACCCGTACTCTGGGAAAGGATGAATGACGCCGATCCTTTCATTTCTCTTGTCCAGTTCCCTGAAAGCGATAAATAATTTGGCGGCTACTGTCCTTAGGTCTCCAATTGATCCAAGGTCGAAAGTGTCAAGAATAGAATTTTTGCAATGCTCAGTTGATCCTATCATAAGGACCTCGCCTTTCAGATCGCTATTCATGGATATCTCGTCGAATACATTCTCGTCTACCAATATCAGGGTCTTAACAGGAGAATAATGTTTATATTTCATCCCCGGAGTTATTGCGACCGGACTCTCGTAAGTTCCTCTCGCTACTTCTGAGACAAATATCTTTCCAAATATAGGCTCCAGTTCCTCCACAGTCTTTGAGCCCGCCCTAAGCAGGGTTGGAACTTCTCCTGAAAGATCGAGTATTGTCGATTCCAGACCAAATTTAGTGGGTCCAGAGTCGTAGATAAGATCAACACGATCTTTAAGTTCATCTATAGCGTATTTCGAATCTGTTATGCTTGCTCTGGTTGAAATATTTGCGCTGGGAGCTGCTATAGGCACACCAGACTTCTCAATTAGTTGAAGCGCCAGTGGATTATCGGGCATTCTTACTGCTACTCGTGGTGAATTTGCAGTAACAATATCTGGAATATTATCGCTCTTTTGGAAGAGTATCGTTACGGGTCCTGGCCATACTTCTCCAAGTTTACTTTCAACCTCAGGATCAATGCCCACAGTTATCTTATGTAACATTTCCAGTGACGATACATGAACTATCAATGGATTGTCAGCCGGGCGCTCTTTTGTGAGATAAATTTTACGGCATGCATAAGCTGAAAGGGCATTGGCACCAAGTCCATATACAGTTTCTGTAGGAAAAACTACCAATCCATTGTTGTTGATTATGTTCGCACCGAAAAGAACCGCGTTTGTATCGGGATGCATCTGATCAGTTTTTATTATGTACGCTACCGTGTTTGACGCCTTCTCTCTTAATACAGATCTGGGTAATGAGTGTTTCGAATCGATATCAATGATACTTCAGGTTTTCTTATGATAAGCCGGGTAAAATCACTGTACAGTTTGGGCACTGGATTCTCGAAAACGTAGGGATGGCCATTCATCAAAATTTCATGATAAAAGCAGCTGTTATTTGTATGTGTTGGAATGCGCAAATTTCCCTAGAATGTAAAATGCTTTAAGAGAGTTAGAATCCAGAATAATGAATCCCGTGCTTGTCCTGGCGCTTGTGGCAACGCTTCTTTCAATGCTTCATATGATCGCGCCGGATCACTGGATTCCTCTCACTGCGCTCTCCCTTAAGAAGTCATTTAGTACTAAGAGAGTAAGGGCAATCGCGTTTCTGCTCGGATTCTTGCATGGTGTCACATCCGCAGCACTTGCCCTAATAGTCGTTTTTTTCGGGGTATATGCCTTTGGAACAAAAGAGATTAGAATCGCTTCTGTCATAATTATAATTGTAGTTGCAATATACATTCTGATCAACAGCATAAGAGAATCCCATGAGAAAAAGGGTTTTGAAAATACTTCCCTGCTTGTAAGCGTATTTCCGGATCCGGCGTTTCTTCCGATTCTTCTTGCTGCTGCGAGCTACGGTTATTTTTCTATATCTTTAATAAGTGTGGTCTTTGTAATCTCAAGTGCGATATTTCTTCTTTTGATAGTCGCATTGGTAAATATTGGTTTGATCAAAGGCTTGTCAAGAGTTTCACCTATGACCGTTGATCGTATTGTAGTTATTGCGCTACTTCTTACTGCTGTTTATATATATTTTTACGGCTGAGTAAGTACGGTGGCAGAACGTAGGATAAGATTCCAGAAATACTATTGATCCCCCTGCTTTAATTAACTGGTTATCCGTGATCATTTATCGCAAATTTATAATAATAAAAAACTATAACTAGCTATGGAAATAGAAAAATATCAGCTGGAACTTGATTTAAATTATAAGAATCTTGAATATGTAGGACATGAAATTATTACGGTTTCAGGCAAAAAGGAGAAATTCGTTCTTAACTCTGTAGATCTCTCCATTGACAGTATTGTTTCAGCCGGAGAAACCTTGAAGTTCAAGGAAAACAAAAAGAAGCAAGCCATAGAGACGGGTCTGATTCTTTCCGGTAAGACCGAGGTTGAAGTCAAATTCTCAGGAAAAATATCAAAAGGATTGGAAGGACTTTATGTTGCGGACTATAAGACTGGAAGAATGATAACAACCCAGTTTGAATCTACAGGCGCAAGACATGCGTTTCCATGTGTTGACGATCCATCTAAAAAGGCTGTATTTTCATTAAAGTTAACGATAGACAAAGACCTTGATGCAATTTCGAACATGCCAATAAAAAGCTCACAGACCGAGAAAGGAAAGAAGATAGTTGTTTTTGAGGACACACCAAGAATGTCCACTTATTTACTGTATATTGGCATTGGAACATTTGATTCCATTGAGAAACAATCTGGGCCATTGAAAATAATGCTAACCGCTCCAAAGGGCTTACTAAATTCTACGGATTTCCCAGCTACTGAAGCGGCAGATATCATAGCAAAATATGAGGAATACTACGGAATAAAATTCATGTTGCCGAAACTGCATTTGATCTCCGTGCCGGAATTCGCTGCAGGTGCCATGGAAAATTGGGGCGCGATAACATTTAGGGAGACTGCGCTTCTGGTTAACGATAGCACTACAACTGCAGGGAGACAGAGAGTCTCAGAGGTAGTTGCACATGAAATTGCCCATCAATGGTTCGGTGATCTGGTCACAATGGAATGGTGGGATGATCTGTGGCTCAACGAGAGTTTTGCAACATTCATGGCTTTCAAATTCGTCGATCAGCTTCACCAGAAATGGCTATTCACTGGAAAATTCCTTGTAGATGAAACGGCCGGAGCGCTGTATGGAGATGCTTTGGTAAATTCACATCCGATCCAGGCTCATGTAAGAAATCCTGATGATATTTCGCAGATCTTTGATGAGATAAGTTATGGGAAGGGAGCCAGCGTTCTGAGAATGATTGAAAATTATGTCTCACCTGATAAATTCAGAGACGGGATAAGAAAATACCTGAAAGAACACAGCTACGGGAATGCAAAGGGCGAGTACCTCTGGAAAGCGATAGAGGATGTTTCCGGCCTGCCGGTTTCAAAGATTATGGGCTCGTGGATCAAGAAAATCGGTTACCCTCTTGTAACTGCTGAGCTCGTAGGGAAGGAAATAAAGCTATCTCAAGAGAGATTTCTGCTGAACAAGAAAGTGAAGGAACAGCCACGAAATATTCCACTAACAGTCCTCAGGGAAAATGGAAAAGAAAGTGCGCTCTTCAACAAGAGTGAAATGAGGATCAAGGCAGATGGATTCCTTAAATTGAACTATGAACAATCTGGATTTTACAGGGTTGAATATAAGGGAAAGCTTTTGAAGGAAGTCCTAGGAAGAGCGAAAAATTTCGGCTATCTTGATAGGTGGGGTATAGTAAACGATACTTTCGCCCTTCTTGAGGCTGGAAAGATAAAACTCAAGGACTATCTGGACACCATGGAGAGATTTCTCGATGAAGATAACTATGTTGTTAACACTGAAATATGCCAGCAGTTCGCTCTTCTTAATTTTGTAGACGAAAAGAACAGAAACGTCAAGAATCTGGCACTCAAATTCTACAAGACACAGTTAAAGAGACTGGGAGAAACTAAAAAGGAAGGAGAATCTGAGAATGACTCTATTCTTCGCGGAACAATTTCTGCGAATCTCTCTATATTAGACAAGGACTTCGCGAAGAAGATCTCCAAGGGCTTCAGCAAGTTCTTCAAATCTGATACCGACTTGAGAAGGGCCATAGCCATCGGCTATGCACGCAACAGTAACGACCTTGATGCTTTCGTTAAACTCCTGAAACAGTCAAAGGCGGACGCGGACAGGACAACACTGATTGCGGGTATGTCATTCCTTGGCAGGAAAAGCTACTTCAACAAATTTGTTGGCATGGTGGGAAAAGGTGATATAAAGAAGCAGGATTCCATATCTCTTTTCATAATGCTTTCCAGGAACAAAGTCATGAGGGAAAGCCTGCTTGACTCATTGGAAGATGTTGTGAACACGATGGAGGAATTTTTCAGCGGAACTGGTTATACCTACAGATTCCTTGAGGCAGTGATCCCATTCGTTGGCCTGGATTATGAAAAGAAGCTAAAGAATAAACTGCAGAAAATAAGAAAACCCGCCTACTCCCATGGAATTGACAAAGGCCTTGAGACACTGCAGGTATATAACAGACTTAAAAAAATAATGTCGAAAGCCTGAAAGGCTTTCAAGTCTTAGAAGGCGCGCGATATATTTACATTTTTTACTTTCACATAAGGCATGTTGGTAGAAGAAACTTCCTGCCACCATTTTGCATTCTTCGTTTCGGATGAGATCTCTTCTATGTTAGAGAGGATGTTCCGGAACGAATCACTTATTCTTATACCGCTCAGATCCCCTTTTATTGCCCCGTTCTGGACAAGAAATACACCGTCTCTAGGAACTGTTGAAAATATGCCGTTCCTGTAATCCTGGAAGCGGGTGTACCAGCAATTTTCAATGAGAAGGCCATTCTTCATACCTGAGATCATATCGGATAATTTTGTCCTTCCCGGAAGGAGCTTTAATTGCCATGGCATCGGAGATATTATTCCGGCATTTCCAGTTGTCCTGGAACCTGAACTTACAGCCGTTGAGTAAGAATGAAAGAAAGTGTTCAATTGGCCATTGGTGATGATATGGTTCCTTTTCGTTGCTGTCGCCTCATCATCGCATGCCCTGAAACCATCACCGGTGGAATCCAGAGGATCATCGACGAGATTCACGCCCTCAGCGGCAACCTTATGACCTATCTGGTCACCGAAGCTGCTCATGCCGGTTTCAACAGAATAGTACGAAAGGGATTCTGCACAACTAGAGATTATATTCCCTATAACATAAGGTGACATTATCACTGTGTACTTTCCAGGTTCTATGGATTCCTTCCTCTCGGTTACCCTCGCGGTTTCCGCAGATTCAAAACCCATCCTCTCAAAATCTGATTTTGTAACGTTACTCTGAAGTCCCCAGTGGATTCCCTCCTGCCCACTGAATCCACCCCTGAATGATCGTATATTCAACTCTATACCCCCAGTAGTGTACTCGCATTTGTTGTACTTTGTGCTGGTTCTTACCTTTTCAAAAATATTATAAGCTGTTCCTGCTACTCGCTCGGCACCGTTTTCCAGAGCTGACTGGATCGCTGCTTGGGAGAACTCATTAAGATCGTGTTGCACCGCACGATGGTTCACATTATAGGCATATTTCTGTTTCTCTGGATTTATACCCGAGAATGAACGGTTTTCGGGGGATGAGTTTGCAGATTTCCACAGCTTATCTATAGTGTTGTCCATCTCTCCGAGGTCCTTAAGGAATGTTGAGGCGATCTTTTTTCCTATGGCTACAAAAACATGAAAATTCGCTTCATTCCACAAATTAGTCAAATCAACCGAATTCTGGGAGAATCTTACCTGCTCTACACGGCTGTTTATCGAGGTAACAGCATACTCTGTGAATCCCTTGTCCTCCAGTTTATTGGTCAAATTTTGAATTTCTAATTCAGTCATTTTATATGCACCTTCCTGAGACGGATGTGCGGCCCGCCCATCCATACTTCGACCCCCTGTTCCGGATCTCCCTTACCGCATGTCCCGGCAGTGAATTCCAGATCTTTTCCAACAGCATCTACTGAGCTGTAGAATTTTATAGTGTTGGTTTCGATCGTTGGCCTTTTAACTCTGGAAGTGATCTTTCCATTCTCTATATAAAACGCATCTTTACCCACATATTTTTCATTGAAACGAATGTCATCAATGTTCCACTCAGTAAAAGACTTGATATATATGCCGTGTTTTATCCCCTCTATGAGTTCTTCAAACGAATAATCTCCTGGTTCTATGTATGTCGTACTCATTCTTGCAAGTGGTTCCATGTCCCAAGAAGACGAACGCCCTCCTCCATTTGATTCCGTATTCAGGAGATAAGCGCTTTCTCGGTTTAGTATAAATTCATTCGTCATGCCGTTTTTATAAAGATATCTCTTACGTGAAGGAGTTCCCTCATCATCGTACCGATAGAATCCATAACTCAGCGGGTAGGTAGGATCATCTATTATGCTTACTTCGTCTGATCCGACTCTGTATGGGAATTTTTTTCCAGTTAAGAACGATTCTCCTGCTTGTGCTCCTTCTCTTCCAATGATCCGATCGTATTCTGTTGGATGGCCACAGGATTCATGCGCTGTTATGCCTGATATTTCCGGCCCCACGATAATATCATAATCTCCCTCTTTTGCTTGTCTGGCATCCGCCGATTCCTTCAGTCCTTTTGCATCGTCTTCTATCCTCTTCGCCAAGTTTAGCGAATCTATGTATTCGAAACCAGAGGAAGCACCGAACTGCTGTATCGATTGTTCAAAATTCCCGCCGTTTACAAATCCCATAACATAGATGTAGGACACACGATATATCTTTCCAGATATATCAGATCCAATTGAGTTCATATATCTCTGCTCTATGATCTTGTCCCCCATGCCGTTTATTCGAACAGCAGTCCCTCCTGACTCCATTTCCTTGTCGTTATCTTTCAGGATGGATATTTTGTCCTCGAGCGAAAAATCCTCAATCTTCTTCTTTTCTTGAACAACCCAGTTATCTTTCATAGCGTTTCCCAAACTTATATTATTCTTTCCGTTTGCCTCTGATTTCCTGAGTGCCCGATCGATAGATTCCTTTGCCGTGTCCCAATCTTCAGAATCACTGTAAGCTATCGCGATTGAGTTGTTCAAAACGCGGACAGCGTAGCCCTTCTCTGAAGTAAAATCCGTGCCTTCAAATGAACCGTTTCTGTAAGAAAGGCTATTTGAGCTTATTTTCATGTATCGTGCTTCCGAGTATCTGCATCTCTGGGATGTATAATCAATAATCCGATCAATGAGTTCCCCGGACGTTCATCTCACCTTGCTCTTTTTGATCCTGCCCTCATAGGTTTCAAAAATGCGGGAGATACATTTACCAAAGTTCCAGTCATGGTCGTCCACGGACATATTGAAACTGCCTCCAAAAAGTTTGGTTCGAACAGAATACTTCGTTCGACCTCCGTTTTCATACTTAGTAACGTGCACTGTAAATGTACCGTTTGAAATACCTGAAAGTCTCTGGATCTGAGAAATAAATTTCCCGGATTCAAAAAATATTGTGTCGTATAGATCGTCGTCCCACGGGCCGAGACCTGAGACCTGCACAAGTATGCCAGACTTCTTTTTACCGGTATCTATCGAGTTTATGATATCTGAAACATCGATCACGCCAACCGGTTTTCCTCCGTCATCAACAACGGGGATCATATGCAGTTTGTTTTCAATGAGCAATTTAGAACATTCTCCGATCGTCGCTTCCCTCGTAACACTATATGGTTCCTGCATATACGACCGTGCTTCAATCTCGAGCTTTTGGGGCTGACCATAATCCCGCCGTTTCTTTTCTTCCGCCTGGAACATTGCCCTTGAATCAATGTTCTTGATCATAAGGATTCCCGAGAGTCTTCCTTTATCATCAACAACCGGAATTTCAGATTCATCAAGGCTCCTCATTTTTTCTATAGCCTCTGGAATCATGTCCGTTTCCTTAACGACAACAGGATCATCAGACATCAGGTCCGTAACTGGAACACTGCTCATGCCATGTGTTGTATCTATGTTCTTCAGAATATCCGATCTGGAAAATATTCCGACGAGAACGCCGCCTTTACGAACCACCGGTATTGCTGCCATTCCGGAATCTTTCAGAAGATCTATGGCCGTCTCGAACTTTTCGTTCTCATCAACTTTCGGTGTTTTCGCCATAAAAGCTTCCACCTTAGAGCTTGGCCTGATGCTTCTTCTCCTTAGCAGCTCCCGATAACTAAGCATTCCGACGTACTTGTTCCCAGAAACAACGGGAACCTGATGGATACCAGTTTCCTTCATCTTGTTCCATGCTTCCGACACCAGTGAAGATGCCTTAACTGTAACCAGGTTATTCTTTGTCATCACTTCTTTTACTTTCATTCAACTCCCTCGCAATAATGTATTTCTGCTTCTCTTCGGATCTTTTTCACCCTTTCGGAAACGTCATTTCCTTTCAGCGCGGAAACTATTAGTTCCCCAATCTCTTCAACTTCGTCTATGCCGAGTCTGGAAATTTCTGACGTCCCTATTCGCCCTTCACGGTCGACCACAATGTAATTTCTTTCTAATATATTACTAAATCCTTCAAAGTTGGTCCCAAGAGGTAAAAGAGCAACCTCAGACAGTAAGATCTGGTGTGTCTCCGTATACCAGGGAGAAAATCTTGGTGTCAGCCCTGCATTTGAGAGGGATTTTGCCAGATCCAAAGAATTTTTTACCACCTTTCTGGTATAGTCTTTGCCGTACTGTCTCATTTCTTCCATAGCGACACCCAGTGATGCAAGCCTGCTGGGGTTATAGTTATCCATAGCCCTCCATGTTATGTTTCTTCTAATAGATTCTATAATCTCTTCATCATTCGTCAATATTATGCCTCCCTGCGGACCGAAAAAAGACTTATGTGTTGAACCGAACAATACGTCAACGTAGTTCAACACATCCGACTGGAAAGCGCCACCTGCTATCAGGCCCATAACATGTGAACCGTCGTACGCCAGTTTGCAGCCGTGATCGTGGCAAAGATTCCTTAGGGACCTCAGATCATAATGTTTAACAAAGAATGACTGCCCTAGTACAATCAGACGTGGCATAAGTGATTCAAGCAATCGTTCAAGATCCTCGAGAAGGATTTCTTGCTTAGGCCCGTCATATGGTATGTTATAATTGCTGAATCCCATTATCTGCGGAAGGTACTGATTCTGGTACCCAGTGTATCCTCCGTTGGCTTCCGATATAGACATTATATTGCGCTTCCGATCTACAAGTGACAGCAGAACCACCTCCGCTGCAATGTGTCCACCAAGCGGTCTCACCTCTGAATACTTTGATCTAAAGACCTCACAGGCCAGCTTTTCCACTTCTTCAAGCAGCTCTTCCATGTACTTTGTCCCACCATATGCGTTATAGCCTTCATGCTCAAGTGTTAGGGAATATCTTGAAGCCATATCTGACGACAGGGCTTTCCTTGCATTTGGACTCAGTATGTTTTCTGATGCCTGAAGGTTGAGGGTCTCTGATCTATAAGAGTCATGCTTCCCGACAAGTTCTAAAATTTTGCTCATAAATTAATCATCTCTTTAAAATGTACGTTAAGGATGTATTAATTGCTATCGTATGCCTTCCCGCAGTGATCCGATTATTCTTGCATGAAATGTTTCTTTGCCTCAGATTAGAGTAAGAGAAAACGAAGAGGTTAAAGCCCTAAATGGTATATTCATTCGAATGAAACTGAAAATGCGAATACTTGCGGCATCGTACCGAGCAAGTGACGTTACCGTAGAGCTTTTCGGAAGGACTGAGGAAGGTTCTTCTGCCACCGCTCTTTACTTTGGATTCAAGCCTTACTTTGATATAGTCGAACCGGACGAAACATGCATGAATCTATATCGCTCAAACGAGGAGTACGAGAGGGAAGAGGAGAAAGAACTATGGGTTGACGGAAAAACAAAAAGAGTCAAGAGAATTTATATCAAGTCCCCGTGGAAAGTTCCGTCTTTAAGGGAGATCTGCCAGCCCAAGTTCAAGGTTCTCGCCGCGGACATCCCCTTTCATCACAGATTCATATACGACATGGACCTTGGGTCTTGCGTTGAGATTGATGGAGAAATCGATCCGATGGACAAAACTAAATTCACTACCGATTATGTTGTGAGGATCAAGAGTATTTCAAATATTCCAGAATTCAATCCACCCCTGAAAATCCTGAGCTTTGACATAGAAAATGCTATAACGCCCGAAGAAATGAAGAAATATGGGCGAATTCTTGTAATTGGTTATTCAATATTTAATGGTAAGGAATGGGAAAAAGGAGCCATTAGGGGAAAGGAAAATGAAATCCTTGAGAACTTTGTCCGCCTCATAAATGAGAGGGATCCGGATATACTTACGGGCTACAACAGCGACGGCTACGATCTACCCGTAATTGAAGAGCGCATGAACAGTTACGGAATCCCATTCACTATTGGGAGAGACTTTGAAGAACCCCGCAGAGTCCAGAATCAGTACTGGAGGCTGCACGGACGAATAATCCTTGACACCTGGTGGGCAGTAAAGAAGGTTCTTAAGCCCAAGCACGAGACCCTGAACTATGTAGCCATGAAGATGCTGGGAGAGGGAAAGGACAATATCAATCGCTTGAAAATTGAGGAAGAGTGGAACAATCGGCCCGACGAGGTGACTGCATACTGCATCAAGGATGCAGACCTGACTTTGAAGATACTCCTTAAACTGAGAATTATAGACCGCAATCTCTTTATGAGCACTGTAACTAAGTTGCCATTGGACGATGTTACTAATGGCGGAACAAGCAATTATGTAGATTCGCTTCTAATTAGGAAGGCTGACAGGGCCGGTATCGGCGTACCCATGACTAACCGCAGCCTGAAGGAGTCCCCAATTACAGGAGGTTACGTGCACAGCATTGGTGCCGGAATATATGACAATGTAATAGTACTGGACTTCAAGAGCATGTATCCATCGATGATGATGAAGTACAATATCTGCTTTACCACCCTTGATTCAAAAGGTGACATCGTTGCCCCCAACAATATAAGATTTTTGAGCACGCAGCAGAAAGAAGGCCTCATACCTGGACTGTTGCGGAACCTAATGGAAGAGAGAGACAAGATAAAGAAGAAGATGAAAGTGGTATCTGGAGATGAGAGGGATTATCTTGATGGCGTCCAGGGAGCAATTAAGATCCTCATGAACACGTTTTATGGAGTTATGGCCTCGTCATTCTACAGGTTCACTAACATAGAGATAGGAGGTGCCATAACAGCCTACGCCAGGAACACGATAACTTCACTAATTGAATCATTGGAACGCGAAAATTACCGTGTTATATACGGAGATACAGACAGTATATTCATAGAATCGCAGAGCAAGAGCACAGAGGATGCTGTCAAGGTCGGAAATTCACTCAGTGAACGCCTCTCCAGGGAGCAGGGTGTAATATTGGAATTTGAGAAGGTAATGGATCCGTTCTTTTCGCATGGAGCAAAGAAGAGATATGCAGGACGTATAGTATATCCTGAGACGCAAAAAGGTGAGATCCTCATCCGTGGCTATGAGGTGAGAAGGACCGATTCCTTCGATCTGCAAAGCGAAGCGCTTTCAAAAGTTTTCGAGTTCATAATGAACAGAGATGTGGATGGAGCAATAAACTACAGGAACGACTTGCTGACCATGGTAAAAAGGGGGGACGAGTCGATCGATATTTCAAAGCTAGTTATATCCAGGAGCGTGAAGAAGTTCGGTGAACACGGTGAATACAAGGACGAAAAATCCCTGGCAAATGTTAGAATTGCAAAGAAACTCATTGAGCGCGGAGAGACTTTTATTCCTGGAATGAAAGTTTCCTGGATTGTCACAAACAGTAGGAAAACACCGCAGGAAGTCGAGCCATTCATAGACGGTGCCCCATTTACGGACAGACCTGATTGGGACTATTATGCGCGCAGAATAGAAGAAACGTTGAACAGAGTCCTGGAAGGCTTGGAAGAAGACTACGGAAAGGTTATTCCATTTAGCCAGTCAAAATTAATGGAATTTTCATCAGATATTGCAAGACCGATTAAAGATGAGGAAAAAACCTCCAAGCAGCAGTCAACGCTTTTCGAATTCTAAAATTTCTAAGAAAATTTCATTTTTTTGCATATTCGGAAACATCTACAACGTTTTCAGGGTATCCATCAATAAATTTTTTTATGTTTTTGCACGCATAGATGAATCGCCATGAACTTATGGATTCATCAACGTTTCCTGCGACATGAGGGGTCAGAATTGCATTTTCTGGAATTGGAAAGGAAACATTTGGCTCGTTCCACCAGACATCTGTGAGATAATAGAAATCTGAATTATTTCTAAGATATTCAAGCATATCCTGTTCATTTACAACTCCCGCCCTTGCAACATTTATTATCACATTACCATGGAATTTTTTCAGGAGGTCGCGGGAGACGATCCCCCTCGTCAGGTTCGACAATGGAATGGATATCAAAACAATATCTGATTTTGAGAATAATTCTTCGACGCTGCTAGCGAATTCATCCAGGTTGGGATCTTCAACCGGATGTCTTGAATAACCGACGACTCTCATACGATAGGCTTTTGCAATCCTCGCCGCACTCCTACCGATGCCTCCAAAACCAAAAATGCCAAGTGTAGCTCCAGATAAAGTGCCAACCGTTTCGCGTTCAAATACTCCGTTTTGTGCTTTTCGAACGAATTTGCAAATTTTCTTCTCATTGGCCAGAAGTAGAGCAAATGCGTGTTCTGCAACAGGATCAGAATATGCACCGGCATTGCTGCACACCGTTACCCCCTTTGGAAGTATTGAAAAATCAAAATGATCGACACCAGCACTTAACGTTTGAACGAGTCTGAGATTCGGAGTCGGAACAAAATGGTTGGTCACGATCTGGACTTCTGCCCCATCTGGCTGATTTTGGGTGATTTTTGATCCAACTATATCGGAACATTGTTTAAGAACAGATTCCTTAACTTCCATTCCTGTTAGGATAGTTATTCTCATGATCGGTCAATTAAAGCCAGAAATAAAAATATTGCATTATTGGAATGTCTGATGATACATGTAGTCATGCTATTAAATGTCGTGAAATATTAAACTATAGCCATGAAATATCATGTTGCCTTTGATAAAAGGTATTAGGTGAAAATATGCCAGAAAGTTTAGATCCATTTGACATAGCCCTGCAGCAATTAAAAAAAGCTGCAGTCGTGATGAAATTGGATAAGCAAGCGCTAGAGTTACTCAGTCAACCCCAAGCAATTCTTCAGGTGAGCATACCTGTGAAGATGGACAACGGCGAAACAAAAGTTTTCACCGGGTTCCGTGTTAGATACAGCACTGCAAGGGGACCAGCAAAAGGTGGAATAAGATTCCATCCGCAAGAGACCCTCTCAACAGTTAAGGCACTCTCTGCGTGGATGACATGGAAAACAGCAATGCTGAATCTGCCACTTGGTGGTTCAAAGGGCGGCGTAATATGCGATACCAAGAAAATGAGCAAGGGTGAGTTGGAAAGGTTAAGCAGAGGCTATATAAGAGCAATAGCAGACTTTATCGGTCCAGAGATAGACGTACCCGCACCAGATGTTTACACGACACCACAGATCATGGCTTGGATGATGGATGAGTACGAAAAAATCGTAAGACATTCTGCTCCCGGCGTTATTACGGGTAAGCCGCTTGAAAACTGGGGATCTCTTGGAAGAGGAGATGCTACAGCACGTGGAGGTTTGTACGTACTAAGAGAAGCAGCAAAATCAATAGGTCTTGATCTTTCGAAAGCAACGATTGCCGTCCAGGGATTCGGGAACGCGGGCGAATTTGCAGTGAAACTTGCGAAAGAACTGTTCAGATCCAAGGTTGTGGCGGTCTCCGACACAAAAGGGGCAATTTATGTGGAGAACGGAGTCGATTATGATAAGCTTCTGGAACACAAGCAGAAGACTGGTTCGGTCGTGAACTTCCCGGGATCTAAGAACATCACTAACGAGGAACTGCTCGAGCTAAAGGTGGACGTTCTTGTGCCAGCTGCAATAGAGGAACAACTTACCGCAGAAAACGCTGGCAAAGTTAAGGCCAAGATAATCCTGGAGCTTGCAAATGGGCCTAGCACTCCGCAGGCCGACGAAATATTCGAGAAAAATAAAATTCTGGTGTTACCAGATTTCCTGTCGAACGCTGGCGGTGTCACTGTGTCATACTTTGAATGGGTACAGAATAACACAGGCGATTACTGGACCGAAGAAGACGTACACAAGAAACTGGACAGCAGGATGACAGAAGCTACCAAAGCTGTTCTCGACACAGCAAAGAAATACGGCGTATACACCAGGACTGCTGCATACATCGTGGCTGTTAAGAGAGTGGCAGACGCAGCTAAATCAAGAGGTTGGTACTAGACTTTTTAACCTCCTTTTTTATCTACCTTTCATGAGCGGGTGTAGTGTAGTGGTTATCACAGGGGCTTCCCAAGCCCTTAACCCGGGTTCAAATCCCGGCATCCGCACATTTTATTTTTAGATTGAAAAATTGTTTTTGCAATTTCGCTTTGAAATTTTACAGAAAAGGAGTCCAAAACAAATTCTTTTGAAAAAGTATAAACAATCAATGATTCTGAAGATATTCCCTTACCTCAAGAGCCGCCTTAGCACCACTTCCAGCTGCTGTAATAGCCTGCCTGTACTTTTTATCAGCAGCATCACCTGCAACAAAAACCCCAGGAATAGCTGTTTTCACTTCTTCCGTTGTAACTATGAAACCTTTACTGTCAAGTTCAAGCTGTCCTGTTAGAAAATTGGTGTTCGGAGTATGCCCTATTGCAACGAACACACCGTCCGTCTGAAGCTCGCTTGTCTTGTTGGTCTCTACGTCTCGAATGACAACGCTCCTGACTTTCATATCGCCTTCCACTTCTTCCACAACGGCATTATAAATAACACTAACTTTTTGGTTTGAGAGTACTCTTTCCTGCATAATTTTCGATGCCCGGAATTCGTTTCTCCTGTGCACAATAGTTACAGACTTCACAAACTTTGTGAGAAACAGTGAATCTTCCATAGCTGTGTCTCCACCTCCAACAACTACCACAGACTTATTCTTGAAAAAAGGAGCATCACAAGTTGCACAGCTGCTAACGCCCTTGCCTATGAAAGAACTTTCAGATGGGATTCCAAGCCATTTTGCAGAAGCCCCTGTTGCGACTATAACAGTCTTGGATTCATAGTTCCCATAGGTCGTCTTAATCTTGAGCGGATTGCCTTTGAAATCCACCGAAATGACATCACCTTCAGCAAAACGAGCACCGAATTTCTCAGCATGCTTTCTCATGAGCGTTATGAGGTCCGGGCCAAGTATTCCGTCTGGAAACGCCGGATAATTCTCAACAGACGATGTCAGAAGCAGTTGACCTCCAGCGTTCGTGCCGCTTATTACTAAAGGAGAAAATTCCTCCCTCGACGTGTATATAGCGGATGTGAGTCCTGCTGGACCTGAACCTATTATGATCACGTTTTCAACCAATTAAACCACCATTACCCTTTGACATGGTAATGCCTCCGACAATAGTAAAAGTTACCCATCCCTAAGCTGATTGTGTTGCCCGACCTACTCTGTTATGCTATCTTTATGACCACTTTTTGATTTTGACCAGGTTTCTTTAGACAGCATAATAGCTATCAACAGCGCCACGGTGGCGACGAAGAGGACTAGGATCCAACTGTTGAATGTTCCGTAATGCGGAATAATCAATTCGATGAAAAGCGGAGCGAATCCACCTATCGCACCTCCAAAATTGTAAATGAATCCGATGCCAGTTGTTCTGAATTTCTTGCTTATGCTCTCTGCAAGGAAACTAGGAAGCGTGGAAAATATTGCGGCCATGAGAAATGACTGTATGCTATAGCTTATGTATAGGTCAGAAATAGAATGAAAAGACGTGCCAAGGATTGTAAGGGGGTATATTGAAACAAGGAATATAGAAGAGTAGATCAAAAGTGCAAGTCTCCGGCCCGGTATGTAGTTAGATAAGAATCCACCTATCCATACCCCCATAAGCGAAACTCCGTTTGCTACAAGAAGGATATACCCTACAGTTGTGATTGAAATGGCATTGCTCTCCATAACAGTTGGATAGAAACTTATAGTTCCTGAATTTACCAACAGTAATCCAGCGCAAATTATTATTCCAAGCACAACATATTTTGGAGCGTTCTTGAACATTGATATTACAGGTTCTTTCTGTATGGATTTTGTTTCCTTCATGTTTTTAAACACAGGGGATTCTTTTGCACCAAGCCTAGAGATAAGTGCAATTATTCCTGGGATAAGTGTTGTGAAGAAAAGTATTCTCCATCCGATAGTTTCGAACGCATTTCCAGGATATTCGAGTGTTAGTATTATGTATACCAATGTAACTATAAAATACCCTATGCCAAAGCCGCTCTGCACGAAAGAGCCGATGAAGCCCCTCTTTTCTGCAGGAACGCTCTCAGTTGCAAGGGCCGTTCCACCGCCATATTCGGCACCGGCGAAAAGACCCACAAGAATCAAAAGGGTGAAAAGGAGAGCAGTTGCCAGGTTTCCGTAACTTTTGTACGTCGGTAGGAAACCGATAAGAAAGCTCGAAAGTGAAAATCCCACCACGGTAACAGTGAGCATTGTCCTCCTGCCAAGCCGGTCCCCC
This sequence comes from Thermoplasmatales archaeon, assembly GCA_026127925.1. Classification (NCBI taxonomy): domain Archaea; kingdom Methanobacteriati; phylum Thermoplasmatota; class Thermoplasmata; order Thermoplasmatales; species Thermoplasmatales archaeon. The sequence goes on along the minus strand of JAJSLM010000001.1, from coordinate 87,491 downwards.
AGAAAATTGCCAAATATTAACGAACCAAAGATACGTGGTACAGATATCAAAGCCAGGCCGAACAACGCGCCGACTAGGCCGAAATCAGGTGGCATAAGAAGCCTCGTTACAACAGTGACTGTTACAAGAGCATATGCGCTGGTAACGTATCCATCCATTACCCATCCAGACCATGCAGCTACAACATTCCTCCAGTACACGGTTGATAAAGGTTGATTCTCCATCCCAAGCCTATACACTCGAGACATAAGCATTTTTTCGTTAGTGAATCTGTAAATCAGTTTCCAGATGCGAACCATTAATAGATTGATCTGGAACACTAGAATCTTATTTTCTCTTCTTGGTCTACAGATCTGTCATCGAACTCCTTAGACTGACAATATTTCTCCTTAACCTTGTAATGTCTTGGCCCGTACTATTTATTAGATATCTTGCATAAGAAGGATCGATTTGAGAATCAAGAAAACATTAGTTAGTACATCCAACTAGTTCTCAAAGTAAGAAAAATACCGCCTTGACAGAAACTAAGGGGTTTGCAAGGATAAAGTAATTATGCATTTTCGTACTATTAATTTTAGGAGTACGATGAAATGAAACCATTAAGAAAATTTTTTATTCTTTTCCTCTCGGACACAGTACTTTTGCTTTTGTTTTTGATCTACCAGTTTACGAGCATATTCGCTGTTGAAAAAAATTACCAAATACAGAATCTAACAAATCATAATGCGAGCGGAAGTGGAGGAATACATACAGGAATAAAGTTTTATATGTCTGTTTACACGCATCCTCTTTCTGTGTTTTTCATTGTTGCATTCGTTTCCGTGTATGTAGCCACGTTTGTATACGCATATAAGCACATAAAAAAGTGATTGCGTGATCAAAATTTCTTATGTGCGTGTTTGTTAAGCTTATCGTAGATTATAACTAGACTCTCAACACTCGTCGACTTGGATACCTTTTAAATCATGTTAAGGATATTCTTGGTGCTATTCTTTATTTCCGGCTCTGTTACCCATAGAAAGCATCTTTAAGGAATATTCCAAGAAGAGGTTATTTAATATTGTTCAGAATAAGGTTGTGTGAGCAATAGCAGTGAATTCAAAATTGCTGTAAATAATCTTGTTAAATCTTATAACAACAAAACAAACGCAGTAGATGGACTTACGTTTTCTGTTTCCAAGGGAGAGATCTATGGCCTTCTTGGGAGAAATGGCGCGGGAAAAACTACCACAATAAGGATTCTGACAACATTGATTCCTCCTACCTCAGGAAATGCGGAGGTGTGCGGGATGGATGTAGTTCATAAAGCAACTAAAATAAGAAAACTCATTGGAGTCGTACAACAGGGTGAAGCTTTCGATTTCACTACAGTTGAAGGTAACTTCAAGATTTACCAGCTTCTGTGGGAAATACCTAAGGAAGAAGCTTCGAACAGAATGGAATACCTCATGGACCTCTTCAAAATCGGACACTTACGGAAAAAGAGAATGTTTGAGCTTTCAGGTGGCGAGAAAAAGAGGGTTCAGGTTGCTAGAGAATTCATGCATGATATGGAAGTGCTGTTCCTTGACGAACCTACTGTCGGTATGGATCCAATAATGAGAAGGGACGTCCTTAACTTTGTCAGAAATAAGGCCAAGGAGGGCCTTACTGTTCTTTTTACAACACAGATACTTGAGGAAGCTGATTACCTATGCGATAGAATCGGGATTATGAATAACGGTATAATCTCTGCAGAAGGTACTTCGGTTTCTTTGAAGAACTCTTATGGCGATCTGAGGAAGGTCGAAATGAAGTTCAGTTTGGAAGTGGGTTCAGATTTAATAGAGAGATTAAAGAGAGAATTCTCCAAAATTTCTGATATTCAGGCATATTCAATAAGCGAGAAGGAGTCTGAGTTTATAATAAAGAACATGGGTAAAACTTTGCCCTTAATCCTCAGTTTGTTTGGATCGATTGGCGTTAGCATTGAAACCATTTCTACAAATAACCCGACTTTAGATGACGTATTTCTCCAGGTGGTGGCCCGATAATGATTCCTTCATCGATTAAACTTACGATACGAAATATCAGGGTAAACGTAGATCCAGGAACTCTAGCCTTTCTTCTTGGTCTTCCTGTGTTATATTTCTTTGTACTTGGCCTCATGTTTCAGGGCATTGTCCCGGATTTTGAGTATGGAACGGTAAAAATATCATACGTCTCGTTTCTAGCACCCGGAATTATAGGGATGCAGACTCTCACGGCTGGGAACATCGGTGGAAGCCTCCTGTGGGCGGACAGAAGATGGGGCATGTTTGAACAGTTGATGGTTGGTCCGTTCAGAAGATCTGATTACCTTCTTGGGGTTGTCTTTGTATCAATCGTGTTCTCCCTTGGGGGGAGTCTAATAATGCTTGGATTTGCCTTTTCAGCAAATGCAACATTCATACTATCTACCCTTTCAATTCCTTACATAATAATCGCGCTAATAATAGGGACTGTATTTTTCACTTCTCTATTTCTTATAATAGCAGTTGTAGCAAAATCCATGCAAGCTTACAATACAATAACCATAGTTCTGTTCTTCTTCCTTGATTTTGCCAGCACAGCGTTCTATCCAATAACATCATCAACACCAACCTGGCTAAGAGCTATTTCATCGGTGAACCCTGTCAGCCTAGTCTGCAACATAGTCAGGGATTCTATGGTGTCCGGCATAAACTCAGCAACTATGACGACAACACTTGAAATGACCGGAATCATGGCACTGTTCTTCATCCTTGCAATGATCATGTACAGAAGAGTAAGAATTGGAGCTTAGGATCAGCACATTGCCACACCATTACTCTTTAAGCGAATAACTATGAAGAATTCTGAAGACGGTCTGTTGAAGGCTTCAGGCGAGAAGAGTGTCTAGAACTTGAAAAATGACTTCCACGAATGACCAGGCCACTTTAGATTAATACTATGTTAGAATTCACTACCGATGTTCCATACAACTAAAAATGGCCATAAGATCTGGTACGAACTCAACGGTAATGGGCCGGGAATTATCTTACTTCATGGACTTGGTGGATCTTTAGATTCGATGAAGCGTATCGCATACGATCTTGACGATGATTATACAAGGATTCTTGTAGATCTTCCCTGTCATGGGAAAAGCGACAATTTCTCACTTTCTCTCAGAGAATTATCTTACGAAATGGTTGCAATCATGCGGGAGAACAGTTTTCGTAAGTTTTCTGGAGTTGGTGTGAGCCTCGGAGCAATTATACTAGAAGAGACCTTATTCGACTTTGGAGATGCACTAAAAAATGCTGCATTAATGTCGCCCACCTCTGGATTCGACAATGAGGTAGCGAACATGATCATGAAGTGGGCAACGGTGCCTGGTCAAACAGCTAAAGATGTATTTTCCCCCGAATTTTTTGAGATGCATGAAAGAGAGATCGAAGAGTATGAAAATGAAAATCCTTTCTTACCAGAAAGACTAGCACCCCTGCTTTCCGAGATAATTGAGTTTACAACTATAGATAGAGTTTCAAACAATTTTGTTCTACTGCTGATGGGAAAATATGATCGATTATTCGGGAAAAGGATGCTTGATGACCTGAGGGATTCCTTCCCTAACTCAGAGTACAGCATTCTGGATTCAGGTCACGCAATTCATAGGGAGAAACCGGATCTTGCTTCAAAATTAATACTTGAATTTTTTAAAAAACACTCAAATGACGGAGACTGACATAACCTCCTCCCTAAAGCATCGGAGGTTCTCACTTTTACTCCGTTTTCGACTTCGTTCCTCACGCTCTGGGCGGTTTTGAGAAAACCCATTACCGGGCTTTGATGTCCTTCCAATCCCGAAAGTTGCATCTCTATGGGCATCAATGCTTCACTTGCATACATCCCTGTCTGCATGCAATCGGGATGTGTCTTCAACCCATTCCTCAACTCAGACACCGGAACGGAGACCTTCTCAACCTCATGTCGGAGTCCTTTCGGACCAATCGATGCATGTAGATTTCATGCACGACTTTGTCAGGATTTTCACCGAAGAAGTTTTGTACTTGAATTTCAATGTTTTTGCGATACATAAAAGTTTCGTAATTCATCTCTTCTCTAAAGACCAGAGCTTTCTTGCTCAAAAAATCTGTAAATTTGTGAAATATAAAGCGTAAACCAAAGATCGTCTCCGCAATGTAAATTTGCCAAACCTTATAACAGAAATGATAGCTTTCTTTATTTTCTGCACAGCTCAATAAAATTTTGGAATATCTCCTTTCCATACTGAGTATTCTCTACTTCCGGATGGAATTGTATCCCGAATATTGGCTTCTTAATATGCTCAAAAGCCTCTATCCTGCATGTACTCGACGAAGCGAGGGTTTCGAATTCCTTCGGAAGATCTTTTACTTCGTCGTTGTGGTTTTCCCATGCTGTGATCTTTTCGGGCAGTCCCTTTAGAATCCTAGCGGTTTCTGCTATTACAACCTCTGCTTTTCCAAATTCCGGATTTCTTGCAGGACCTACTTTTCCCCCGTAATGCAGAGCTATAAACTGTGCCCCGACACATATTCCTAAAATTGGGTACGTGTGATCGTCAATGATTTCACCAATATTTCCTAACTTATTGAGTTCGTCCTGTATACTTGGAGCGCCGCCAGAAAGCACCAAGCCATCAAGATTATCTGCTTTTGAAGATGGAGAATCATTTGGGATTATCTCACACTCTATCCCAAGGTCCCTTAGGACTCTATACTCCCTATGCGTCCACTGACCTCCGTTGTCGACAACGTTGATTCTCATCTTTTTGTGCCCAGGCTATTCGATTCCTTGGATTCCAAGAGATTTGCTTATTTCCTTGTAACGGTTTCTTATTGTTACCTCAGTTACTCCAGAAACTCTAGCAATCTCTTTTTGCGTTCTCGGTTTCCCTACCATAACAGAAGCAATGTATATGGAAGCTGCAGCAACCCCTGTCGGACCCTTTCCGGAAGAAATACCCATCTCGATAGACTTTCTAACGATGTCTTCACTCACAATAATTGCCTGTTTATCTAGGTCGAGTTTGCTGCAGAACTGCGCAACATAAGAATATGGAGTTGTCGGTTTTAGGTTTAAGCTCAGCTCCTTGGCAAGATGTCTATAAGCTTTGCCAATCTTCTTCTTGTTGACCTCAGAAGCCTTTGAAATTTCATCAAGCGTCCTGGGAAGGTTTACCATTCTGCAAGCAGCATATATGGACGCGCATACTATGCTCTCAATACTTCTGCCACGAATAAGATTCTTCTCAACTGCTTTCCTATAAATAAGCGCAGCAGTCTCTTTAATGTCTTTAGGAGTACCAAGTTTTGCACCATTATCATTCAACATTTGCAAAGCAAGAGAGAGATTCCTTTCAGCTGCATTGCTTACCCTAATCCTCTGGTGCCACTTTCTTACACGGTATATCTGTGCTCTGTTCTTGTGCGGTATTCTCTTTCCATAATAGTCTTTATTTGACCAGGATATTTCCGTTGCCAAACCTTTGTCGTGACTCAGGAAAGTCATTGGAGACCCCGTTCTGGCCCTCCTGTCATCCTGCTCGGAGTCAAAGGCACGCCATTCAGGTCCCTGATCAATAAACGAATCCTCTAGGACCATGCCACAGTCGTTACAGATTAGCTCTCCTCTCTCATAATCTCTCACGAGATGCTCGGAACCGCATTCCGTGCATCTCTTTGTTGTTTCCTGTCCTTCAACTGTCATTTATACACCTAACAAAAGAATTGTTAAAAGGACATTCTTTCATGTATTAAACCTTTTCTAAGTATAATATATATAAATGTGAGTGCACAAAAAATAGCATTATGGCTTAAGGGATAATCTTTATATTACTATAACCGAAGTAGGAAATCAATTAAAATATTACGCAATCTTTTTGTGTTTATGTGCTTGTGGACTGTATTCCGAGATATGAGAAGTAATTATATATTGCTTGCAAAACTTTTTAAGAGATTTACGAATGATTTAAATAGTAGAATTTACTATTCAGTTTATGCAGGATGATCACTTGGAAGTTATTCATGTCATGAAAAACCAAATCGTTATCCATATTAAGGGATGCATCAAAATAAAGGCTAAAGTGTTTGACGGTGGCAAAAGACCAATAGGCACTGTCACAAGAATATTTGGCCCAGTTTCAAATCCTTATGCCTTGATCAACTTCAACGAAGAAATAAGTGATTATAGCAACCTGAGTGTGAGATGTTAAGTGATAAAAATGGAAAATGAGCAAAAGAAGAAAAACATAGAGGAAATAGAAAAGTGTCCTGAGTGTGGATCCACGCAATTAGTAAGAGATTACGAGCGTGGTGAGCTAATTTGCAAAAATTGCGGTCTTGTTATTGATGAGAGTTATATCGATCAGGGTCCGGAGTGGCGAGCGTTCGATTCTGAACAGACTGAAAGCCGCGCACGAACTGGATCGCCAATGACATACACAATACACGATAAGGGACTTTCAACAGACATATCATGGAAAAATAAAGATTCGTTTGGAAAATCTATCCCTACTCGAAATAGAGCACAACTTTACAGACTAAGAAAGTGGCAGAAAAGAATAAAGGTTTCAAATGCTGCAGAGAGAAATCTGTCACAGGCTCTTCAGGAGCTTGAAAGAATGTCTTCAAATTTGAGTATTCCTCAGGATGTAAGAGAGACCGCAGCCGTAATATACAGAAAGGCAGTAAAACAGAACATGATTAGAGGAAGAAGCATCGAAGGTGTTGTTGCTGGCTCAATTTACGCAGCATGCAGGATCACTAACGTGCCAAGAACGCTGGATGAAATAGCGAGTGTTACTAGGGTTAAGAAAAAAGAGATAGGTAGAACATACAGGATAATGAGCAGATATCTCAAACTCAACATAATGCCATCAAAACCTGAGGACTACGTTAACAGGTTCTGCAGCAAGTTGAAGCTATCCATGGAAGCCAGGAAAAAAGCTACGGAGATTCTTAAGATGGCCGAAGACAATGACCTCACCTCAGGCAAAGGTCCAACTGGTGTAGCAGCCGCAGCAATATACATAGCTGCACTAATGTCACAGGAAAGGCGAACACAGAGGTCTGTGGCCGATGTTGCCGGTGTTACTGAAGTAACGATAAGGAACAGATATAAGGAGATAACAGAAAAACTTTCTCTAAACATAGAGGAAGTTGAGTGAACTATCACTTGGGTTACAACAAGATAACTCACTCTTTTTTCCTTATATTTTCGTAAACCTCATAATTCCTAAGAACATCATCAACAACGTTATACAGGGAAGTGACTTTAAGCCTTATTATTTTTATCAATAGTCCATCTTCAACCATATCCATAGATATCGTATCAGGGTTGTCAGGCTGAAGTGTTTTGTATAACTTCTCAGCATCATCCTTTGCACATTCGATTTTAAGTTCAATGTCTATTTCCGGAACCGTTTATATCACTTTATGTATATTTCTACCTGTAATCAACTTTTCCTCCTATAAACATACTAAAATTAAATGTAAAGGCGTTAACGGGGTAAGCGGAGGTTGCCGAGCCAGGTTAAAGGCGACAGACTCAAGATCTGTTTCCGTAGGGATCCGCCGGTTCGAATCCGGCCCTCCGCATATTTATATTAAATTGTTTAAATCTTACTCCCAAATTACCTCGAGACCGTGTACTTTTCGAAATACAGGATCGTTCGAAATGAGTGATAAACTTCGAGTCATTGCCTCTGCGGCAATTAACCTGTCATGTAGTTCGGGAATACCGAGAGACAGAAAAACATCCCATCCATCTTCTGGAAAACTGGATTGGAATATAAAAGATGTCCCTCTCAGTTCATCTAGGACTTGCTTGACAGCACCCCTCGGATCGGCCAATCTTAGCCTCCCTTTCATCGCAATATAAATGAATTCTCCCATCACTATCTGCGGTACCAGAATAGAAGCCTCTCCCATTTCGGCTAGAGAAAATATATCAGATGCAGGACTTGGCAAATTATCCTCTAAATATCTAACTAGCCCAACTGTATCTATTATGAAGTTTTTCACAACTTCCACTCTTTTCTTAGGGCTTTAATGTCTTTCTCGAATCCTTCACTGTCCACCTTGCCTTTTAATATCCCTCTCAAAGTACCCTTCGCATGTCTGATAACAATGCCTTCTTCAGAATATGATACAATAACGCTATCTCCATAGCTCAGGTGGTATTTATCCCTCAAATCTTTAGGAAGTGTGATCTGCCCTTTTGAACTAATCTTAACCTTTTTAACCATATGAAATATAATTGCCTGTGTCTATATTAGCTTTACTTGAGGTAAAGAATTATGAATAGAATTTTACAATAAAAAGTTAGTGAATTATTCGCTTAAAACAACAGTGGAACACAGCCCTCTCGCATTTTGTGTTCCTGAAAACGATAACAATAACCCTCTGTGGGCGTACTCAGTTTAACTGCAAATTCAGTACACCATCAGTGATAAACGATCCAGGGTTAACGTAAATTTAAACCTTAATTCAAGCTTTTTTACATAACATGTCAAGATCAATCTTCAGATCCGCCACAAGGTCTTTCGCTTTTTTTTGGTGCCTCGCTCATAATGTCTCCTTTCTCCATCCTTTAGATCTTGATTCTTGACAGTATGAGAAAAACATCCCTCACACTGTATTTCCAATCGATCATGTTCAGAATCTGGAAGTGAAGATACAGTGAAAGAAGATTCAGGAACATGTATGTGAAAAGCATGTTGTAATCGCCGGTTGATTTTTGTGCATTTTCGCCGGAATAAAAGTGATCCAGATTGAAATGTTTCACGCATCTCTGAATAAAATACGAAATTAATTATGTCCATGTTGTTTCATGCCTCGTAAATGGCAGAAAACAGAGTATACACACCTAAGAATGGGAAGATCGTCCTGGAGGGGATGAGCAGTACCATATCCGTCGCAGATCTCTGCAGGAAATATGATCTAAAGCCGACAAGATGATCTGATGGATCAATGTATCGAAGGGAAGCTGAACGAAATTCTGGTTGTTCTTCGTTCCCATTTTAACCGACTGCTCCAGTACATTATTCCTCATATTTCTCCATGGTTTTTCTCTTTTCCTTTTTGCTCCTTTGACTCGTTAGAATCCTTCATATTATGGAGTATGACCGCTGCAAGTGAAAATATTAGAAAAAAGAAAATGCCGAAAATAAAGAATGTGTTTTCCATTGTTGATCCGTATGCAGATAAAATTACGCTCCCAAACGCACCTGTGCAAATAGATGCAAATGCGAATCCCATCGCTAATAGGCTTAGATTATCTATATATTTGCTCATTCCATTAGCACCCCTTCGTTCCCGTCTTTTTAGAACGTCTATAGGGTTTTGGTGGAGAATGTTCTATGTGCATAACATAAGCTAGCGTAAATGAAAATATTAAATTTTACTTTAGGAGAGACTTTGATGGGATGCTTAAGGGACCAAAAAGTAAAGATCAACATCAATTCTATGTATTCTGGGATCACAATTCAGCGAGGCGGTAACACACCGTTGCAGATTCGTTTACTTTTAAACAACGCTACATGGAAGACCCGACAGTTATCGCTATTGTGAATATATGGAGGTCCTGTTAGACATTATCATTACACTATTATGCTATTCTTACGCATGAGTTCAGCCCCTTCTTGAGGCCTGGAATGAATTCATAATTCCTCTTAAATTTGCAATTGATGATATCCATACCAATAATTGATAAAATTATACATAATTTCAGCTCTACAATAAAAAATCCTTTAAATAACCGCGATTACTTATTATGATTGGAAATGGCGTGACTAGTATGAAAATAATTTTATCCGTAGATTCAGAAGATAAGATACCTATGTCCATAACTGCCGCTGAACATCTGTCAGAAATGCCAGAAACGGAACTTGTTGAGGTAGTATATCTTAACGGAGGAATTGCAGCGACGACTCAAAAGAATAGAATAAGAAGCATGCTTGAAAATAAAAAAGTTCAAGTTGTAGCATGCGGAACATCGATGCAGGCTAGAAACATAGAAAAAGATGAACTTGCAGAAGGCGTAGTTTATGTTCCCGCGAGTCTGAAGGAAATAATTAAAAGAAAGCAGGAAGGTTATATGTATCTGGTCCTCTAATTTCATATCCACTTCCTGCCCACAGCGCATGTGCAATTGATATGTGGTTATCTGCTGTTTGCATATTTTACATAATTTCTTGTAAGAAGTTAATTATTTAGTGAATTCTTTCTCGTTCTATTTTTAAACTGAATTTCGCACCTTTCACGGAATTTAAACGTCTTGAATAATTCCTTAAATTCACATTCGGATTATTAATTATTGCTAATATTTTAATCTACTTCTTTTACGCTATCACAGAATAAATATATTGATGTCCGACATAGACATGACCGTTTAATTTATATCTTAATAAATGTTTACTCTGTACTATGATGACAGAAGTGACTGAACTATTTGGCTTGCCTGTTTATACGGACAAAGGTATTTTAGTGGGGGACGTTTCCGATTTAATACTCGATCTAGAGCAACAAAACATTTACGGTCTTTATGTTGAATCGCCAAATCCTCAGCTCGTAGAGGGTGGGTCAGCAATAAGCATACCCTACAGGTGGATAAGGGCAGTTGGAGAGATAGTTATATTGAGGAAATTTCCAAGTTTTCTCAAGGCTCCAGAATAAATAATGTTCCTTATTTTTTAGCATTTCAACTTTAGCCTGACATCTTTTTAAACCTAGATAGCATATTCTCTTATGGCAAAATATCAATGCAAATGTTCAGATCTGGGCTATCAATGCTCTTATGTTCTTGAAGAGGGGAGAGCTGAGGACATACTTCCTATGTTCAAGATTCATTTGAGGTATGCGCACAACGTGTGGGACTTTACTGATGCGATGACTGAAAAAGTAAAAAATGCCATTAAGGAAATATCATAGTTTATGAGTGCATTTTCAAGAATACCAACTGTGTTGAGACCGCAGGAAATAATCGACAAAGCATTACTGAAGTCCTCTAAAATCTCGGAGCCTTATTTCCCTGATTTTATAAAAAAAATAAAGAGTGAGGTCATAGACAAGATATCAACCGTGGAAAGTGTTTCCACGGCATATTTCAGGAAGCTCATTAGCAAATTCCCCAGCTTGAACAGCCTTTATCCATTCTACAGAGGCATGATAGGACTGATGATTGACCTCGACCAATACAAGATCAGCCTCGGTCACGTTCAGTGGGCATCAGATAAGATCGTTGAACTTGCGAATCTTAAGATAAAGAGTTCAAAGAAAAGGAAAACGGTACAGGAACTTAACAAGGATCTTAAGGAATTCTACGGAAGGTTTGCCTCCATAGTCAAGGACCTAGACAAGGACCTCACATTCCTTGCAGAATGTAGAACGAAAATTAAAGAAATACCAGACATCAAAATGGATTATCCGACATTCATTGTAGCAGGATTACCAAACGTTGGAAAAACTTCCCTTCTTTCTAAACTTACGGGAAGCTCTCCGATAATAGCCCCTTACCCATTTACAACCCAGAGCCTGTTTATAGGATACATGAATATTGGGAATCGCGGGATTCAGATCATCGATACACCAGGAATTCTTGACAGGCCAATGAAATCTAGAAATGAGATGGAGAGAAAATCCATACTATGCCTTCAGGATCTGGAGGGTATACTCATCTTTCTGTTTGATCACTCTGGTTCATCTGGATACAGCAGCCAGGAACAGGAAAATGTTTACAACGAAATAAAGAGTAATTTTAAGATCCCAATAATTCGAGCACAGAGCAAATGTGACATAAAGCAGGAAAAGAAGGAAGATATTCAGATATCGTGTTTGACCGGAGAAGGCATCGAAGAACTTAAGGAGATTATGCTCAACAAGATAAACAGTGATTCAAGATGGATCTAGATAATGAGATCAGGAAACACGCTTTAAAAAACGCATACCAGCATAATGGAACGGCGGAAATAGGAGCCGTGATTGGCAAAATACTTGCTGAAAATCCCGAACTTAGAAAAGATACAAAAGGTGTCGCTTCAAAGGTCTCGGAAATAGTAAAGGAGATCAATTCCCTTTCATTTGATCAGATCAAGACGATCATTCAGGATCGCTATCCGGAATTTCTTGTAAAAGAAAAGAGGGTACAGGAGCATCGCCTTCCAGATCTTGAAAATGTTCAAGGAAAGGTGGTCATGCGAATGGCTCCATCCCCTTCCGGACCACTTCACATAGGCCATTCCAGAATGGCAATACTAAACGATGAGTACGTAAAACGTTACGGTGGCTCGCTCATATTGAGAATAGAAGACACAAATCCGGAAAATATCGATCCCATTGCGTATGATCAGATACCAAAAGACCTCGAGTGGCTCGGCGTAAACTTCGATAAGATCGTTATACAGTCAGACAGGTTTGACCTGTATTACGCAGAAGCCAGAAGACTCCTGAGCGAGGACCATGCCTACATCTGCACATGCGAACAGAGTGATTTCAAGGCCAAACTTCTGAAATCTATCGCGTGTCCTCACAGGAACACAAGTGCCAGCGAAAACCTGGAACTCTTTGATAAAATTCTATCTGGGAAGTTCAAAAAGGGAGAGGCTGTCCTTGTCATTAAGACCGATCTTAACCACCCGAATCCTGCTATCAGGGACTGGATAGCTTTCAGGATTGTTCAGACAGCACACCCACGAGTGGGAAAGGATTTCATTTTCTACCCTACAATGAACTTTTCAGTTGCCATCGATGATCATCTACTGGGCCTTACGCATGTGATAAGGGGAAAAGACCACCTCAACAATACCTACAGGCAGCTGTACATATTCAACTATAATTCCTGGAAAATTCCTGAATACTATCACTATGGGCTCGTAAAGTTCCCAGGGTTTGTTTTGAAGACGTCGATCATTAAAAAGGGGATAAAAAGTGGCCTTTACTCTGGATGGGATGACATAAAACTCGCAACTATCATGACGTTTAGAAAGCGCGGATTCAAACCGGAAACATTCAGGAGGTACTGGATAGAATCAGGTATGAGAGAGATAGATGCTGAGTTTTCCATTGAAATATTTAATTCCATGAATAAGAACATCGCGGATTACGAGACTCCAAGATTGTTTTTTGTGCCAAATCCACTCAGACTCCATATAAGCAATACGAAGGAAATAACTACAAAGATACCAAATCATCCATCCAACAAATCTCTTGGAACCAGAGAATACACCATCCCCCAAAATGCGGATGTTTATGTTCCCTCATCAGATTGGAAAACTGTTGATGAATCTTCCGTCGTTAGGCTCAAAGATCTCTGCAACGTGAAAAGAGAGAATGAAAACGCGGTTTATGTTGGGAACGATCCAATAAAGAACGCCAAAATATTGCAATGGTCACCAGAAAATGGCGTTCAGTTTGAAGTTCTGAAACCTGACGGCACGAAAGACATCGGGATTATGGAACCCCATGGAAAAACGTTTTTTGGCTTTTGCCAGCTCGAAAGATATGGGTATGTTAACGTGATTTCACCAGGAATTGCCTACTTTACACATTCCTAGGAAATTTCATTATTTTCACCCAAAAAAATCGCTATTCTCAAACTCTTTATTTCTGTAAGACATTATGAAATTATGATTGTTGAAGACCAGAGAAATGTTGCTTGCGGCGGCGATCCTTTCAATTACCTCAAAAGCGTTATGAAAGGTCTATCAATATCACTGGAACCAGGGCAGGATGCAGAAATATTAGTAATGAAGGATAGATTTCCATATTCAAGGGAGATCTTTGAGAGTCTCGCGCGCGGTACCAAGCTTGCACTTACCGACGTTAGAGAAAACGGGGATGAATTTGATATCTACGTTAGAAAACCGATAACATGACGTTTAACGCATTTTTGTGCCAAAAGGATGAATTCACCATTTTGATACTTTCTTTCAAAATTGACCCGTAAGAAACATTTTTTTCCGATTATAATAAGAAAATTCTTATGTAATCTTGCATAAGGAATTAGATAAGTTAAGGTAATTTTGAATGGTTAGAGAAATGGAAAATTATGATTCGTCCCAGATACAGATTTTGGAAGGGTTAAAGGCAGTAAGAAAAGTTCCCGGAATGTACATCGGATCAACCGATCAAAGAGGTCTACATCACCTCGTCTACGAGGTCGTGGATAACAGTGTTGATGAAGGAAATGCGGGGTTCGCAAATTCCATTTATGTAACAATATATAAAGATGGAACTATAAGTATAGAGGATAACGGAAGAGGCATACCTGTAGATACGCACCCAAAATACGGAAGGCCTGGCCTTGAGATCGTTCTCACAGAACTACATAGTGGCGCGAAATTCGACAAGAAGGTTTACAGGATTACGGGGGGACTTCACGGCGTTGGTGTCCACGTCGTCAACGCGTTATCTTCGGAACTTACAGCTATAGTGAAAAAAGATGGGAAACTCTATTATGAGAAATTCGGACAGGGAATACCATCCGGGTCCCTCGTCTCGATTCCTTTATCTGAGAAAGAATTAAACAATGACCTGCGGGACGTGAATATTAGCTATCCGGAAAGTGGAACAATAATCTGGTTCAAGCCGGACCCTGAGATATTTGAGACTGTCGAGTTCTCTTACTCGGTCATACTTGAACGCCTGAGAGAACTTGCATTCCTGAATCCAAATCTCACGTTTCTCGTTGAAGACAGACGGACTAATGATTCAATTACGCTTCACTTTGGTGGTGGATTATCAGAATTTGTGCAGTACCTTGGAGAAGGTTATACGTTCGTTCACAAAGATCCTATTGCTCACCTTGAACAGACAGATGATTACGTGGTTGAGTTCGCACTCCAGTATAACACAAGTGTATCAGAAACCATGGAAAGTTTTGTAAATAACATCAACACAATAGAAGGTGGAACACATGTCACTGGCTTCCGGGCCGGACTTTCAAGAGCCATACAGGAGTACGCGAAGAAAAAGGACATGGTCAAGGGCGTGGAATCCATAACAGGCGATGACACAAGGGAGGGTCTTGTTGCCGTTCTGCATTTAAAGATTTTAGAACCACAGTTTGAGGGACAAACAAAATCAAAATTAGGCAATAGCGAAGCACGCGGTATTGTGCAGTCTGTTGTGGACAATTTTGTAAGTTATTACTTTGAGAAGTTTCCAGGAACGGCAGACATAATCGTAAAGAGGGTCTTGGCAGCAGCAGCCGCAAGGGAGGCATCCAGAAAGGCGCGTGATCTTGTAAGAAGAAAAACGGCACTCGAAGGTGGAGGCTTGCCAGGAAAACTGGCAGACTGCTCGTCCAGCGATCCCTCTAAGACCGAGTTATACCTTGTTGAGGGAGACTCAGCAGGTGGTTCGGCAAAACAGGCCAGAAACAGGGATTTCCAGGCTATACTCCCTCTAAGAGGAAAGATACTTAACGTTGAGAAGTCCTCGGATTTAAAGATCCTCGAAAACCAGATCATAAAGGACCTCATAACGGCCATCGGTTCCGGAATAAAGGAAGACCTCGATATAAAAAAGCTCAGGTATGGGAAAATAATAATAATGACAGATGCAGATGTGGACGGGGCACATATCAGAACCTTGCTTCTTACATTCTTGTACAGGTATGCACGCGAGTTGATCCTGAATGGAAACGTTTTTTTTGCACAACCTCCACTTTTCAGAGTGCAGAAAGGAGACAAAGTTGCCTATGTTTATTCCGAATCAGAAAAAGATGAGGTTACAAGCAGATTTGGGGATAATTGCATAATACAGAGATTCAAAGGTCTTGGAGAGATGAATCCAACACAGCTGTGGGAAACGACCATGAATCCTGAAACAAGAAAACTCGTTGAGGTTACTGTGGAAGATGGTGCCCTTGCAGACAGACTTTTCTCTATTTTGATGGGAGATAAGGTTGAACCGAGGAGAAAATTCATAGAAGAGAATGCAAAGTACGTGACTAATATCGATCTGTGAGCTGATAAAAATGGAAAAGAAACCTGTTGAAGAAGAAATAAAAACATCATACCTCGAATATGCTATGAGTGTTATAGTAAACCGTGCCATACCAGATATTAAGGACGGTTTGAAGCCCGTTCAAAGAAGAATCCTTTATTCCATGAGTGAGCTCAATCTAACGCATGACAAGCCATACAAAAAATGCGCAAGAATCGTTGGGGAAACCATGGGTAAGTACCACCCTCATGGAGATGCTGCAATATATGACGCTCTTGCCAGAATGGCACAGGATTTCTCCTTGAGGTATCCGCTGGTAGATGGCCAGGGGAATTTTGGATCAATAGACGGGGACTCCCCGGCAGCGATGAGGTATACAGAGGCGAGACTTTCACCAATTTCAGAGGAAATGCTTGCCGACATCGAAAAGGACACGGTACCATCAAGACTGAATTTTGATGGAACACTGAGCGAGCCTGAGTACTTCCCTTCTAAAGTTCCGAATCTTCTCCTGAATGGTGCATCTGGTATAGCAGTGGGGATGGCGACTAACATGGTCCCGCATAATCTTAATGAAGTATGCGACGCAATAGATTACCAGCTTGACAATCAAAATTGTTCTGTTGAGGAACTCCTTAGATTTGTAAAGGGCCCTGATTTTCCCGGTGGAGGTGTGTTGTTCCAGTCACAGAGTCTCATAGACGCTTATCTCACTGGGCGCGGTAAGGTTGTTTGCCAGGGCGAGGTGGACCTTTCGAAAGAAAAGATGATAGAGATTAAATCCCTGCCGTATACAGTAAACAAATCCATCTTTATTCAGGGCATCGCTGAGCTCGTTAAAAACGAGGTGATTAGAGGAATTACAGACATAAAGGATGAGAGCGACAGAAATGGCATGCACATAATTGTTAAGGTGAGAGACAACGATATGAGGCCGCTGATACTGAACCAGCTCTATGAGCATACCGATCTCGAGCTTTCGATAAGCATAAACAATCTTGTGTTGGTTAACAATGAACCGAAAACGCTGAATCTGAGGGAAATGATCCAGAATTTTATAGATCATCGGCTGAATATCATAACAAAGCGATCAAAATACGACCTTAATCGGCTGAGAGAAAGGGAACACATTCTCCTTGGCCTCTCCTCGGCCCTTTCTAGGATCGAACAGGTAATAGATGCAATAAGGAAATCAAAGGATACTGCGGAAGCAAGATTGGCTCTTCAATCCCTCCTGGACATTGACCAGGTACAGGCAAACGCTATCCTGGACATGAAACTTCAAAGACTCACGTCACTCGAATCCTCGAAACTTCAGGATGAGCTGGCCACTGTGAGACAGAAGATTCAGGATCTGGACATACTTCTCGCTGATGAAGGGAAGAAAAGGCAAGTTGTCAAGGAGGAGATCCAGTTTCTAAAAACAAAGTTTGGAGACGAACGCAGGACGAATGTCATGTTTCGCTCGGCGGGAGGCAGGACCATAGAGGATCTTATTCCAAATGAAAGTGACATCATCGTTTTGAGCGAAACCGGGTTTCTCAAGAGAGTATCGCTCAACGAGTACCGCGCCCAGAAAAGAGGCGGGAAGGGTATAATCACATCTACCGTAAGAGAAGATACCGTTAAGAGCATAGTTCCATGCAACTCGCATGATGACCTCTTCCTTTTTACCAACTCAGGTCGAGTCCTGAAAATAAAGGCATATGAAATCGACAAGAAATCAAGGACTTCTGTAAGCGTTACCGCTTCCTATTATGTCAAGCTAGGCGAAGGAGAGAGTGTACAGCAGGTCATGAAGGCCTCGGGAAAAGAGGATGATTACTTAATGATCATAACCAAGGGTGGATTTGTGAAAAAGACTTTCATGAAGTCGCTCTTGAACATGAGATCCTCTGGATTGAGAATTATCACACTGAATGAAGATGATGAGGTAGCTTCCGTTGAGAACATAGGCAAAGAAAATGTAGTCTTCACAATTTCCAGTGCAGGAAAGGCTTCGGCTTTCGATGTTTCAGAAGTACGCCCAACAGGGAGGAGTTCAAGGGGTGTAAGAGCAATGAGACTCGGTAAGAATCAATACATAATCTCGGGATTCATGTGCAGTGAGGATCAGGATGTTCTGACCATATCTGAGTATGGCATCGGGAAGCGTACACCAATAAATGCGTTTAACCTTCATCACCGCGGAACCTCAGGTATGCTCGTTTTCAAGGAGAGCGAGAGAACGGGCAAGCTGATAAAAGCAATCCCTGTTCAAGAATCCCAGAACATCATCATAGTGACGCAACAACAAAAGAGCATAAGGATTCCTGTTAAAGATGTGAAGATCCAAAGCAGGGTTACATCCGGTGTTAAACTAATCGATGTTGGTGAAGATGATAGAGTGATAAGCATATCCTCAGTAGATACCCAGGAAACTGATCCGTAGTGTACCGTTTTTTCAATTTGGAAGCCAACCGGGCATGAAGACAAATACGGATTTGACATCCTTATGCTGAAAGTTTCAATACTTTGAGTTCAGAGAAGGCATAATCATGAAGAACATAAGGAAAATTGTCGTGCCCATAGAGATAAGGGCATTGAAAACGGCAAATGTCTACAAAATAGAGGATTCTGAGATATTAATTGATTCAGGAATGTCTAATCGCACTGTTGCCTCGCTCAATGAGGAGGGCATAAAACTTGACGATCTGAAGATGCTTGTGCTAACGCACCTCCATATAGATCATGTTGGTGGTGCCATGGCAATAAGCAAACAGTATGGAATACCAATAGCTATGGGTAAAAGGGATGCACTTACTATACAGTCAATGCAAGACGATCCGAATGGATACTGGGAGCGTATTCTTTCATTTCTTTTGGACAATGATGTCCCTAAATCTGTGGTGGAACACGAACGCGAAATGTTCTCTGATCAGAGGAGAGTCGATGTTTATGCCAGCTTGAAAATAGACAGGATGCTCAAGGAGGAGAATATAGACAGTAACGTATCTGTGATAGAGAATCCGGGCCACACCATGGGTTCGATATCGATTCTTCTTAGAGACAGCAGTGCCATGTTTGTAGGAGATCACATAATATCAAAAATTACACCAAATATAAGCAGTTACACTTTTGAATCGGACATGCTTGGACATTACATGGATAGTCTGGAGAAGATTAAGGGCATGAATCCACGGATAATTTTTCCCGGACACCGCGAGGAAATCAGAGCCATTGGGAAGAGGATTGACGAGATAAAGGCCCACCACTATTCAAGGCTTAAGGAGGTTGAGGAAATCTGCCTTGATAGATGGAAATCCTCATACCAAGTCGCTGGCGAGATGCGATGGAGCAGCAACAGATCCATGAAATCGATGAACGTTATGGAAACCACTTTCGCAGTTGGCGAAGCAATTTCGCATCTTGTACACCTCTACAACCTTGGAAGGATAGACAGGAAAGACTCCGGAAAAATCGTAAAGTGGAAAACCATCTGATTTTTCCATTAAAAAAAATCTGTGAAACTAAATATACACCAATTTAACTTTACTATACATGAATATAGCAAGAATTGATATCACAGGAACCATAAATCAGAGAACAGTCAGAGAGTTATCACCAATAATAGATTACGTTACAAGAAAGAGGCGGATAAAAGGAGCTGTGCTTTTCATAGATTCAGGTGGCGGAGATGCAACCTCAAGCCAGATCCTTTACTCAAAGATAAAGAAGCTAAATTCTACAAAACCTACATACGCCTCAATACAAAGTGTAGGGGCATCTGGAGCTTACTGGATTGCCTCAGCTTCAAGAAGGATCTATGCTCTTGACACGTCCCTTGTCGGATCCATAGGTGTGATAAGCATAGTTCCCAACGTGAGGGAGCTCATGAAAAAAATTGGTGTTGACGTCAGGATCATGAAGGTCGGGAAATACAAGGACATGCTTTCTCCGTTCTCTCAATCCAATAAAGAGATGGACGCGAAATATGAGAGGATCATGAACCATATGTTCTCTATATTCCGGGATGAGGTCATGGCGAGCAGGAAACTTGCTAGAGAACAAATAGACAAGATTGCGACAGGGGAGATATTTTCCTCTATAGACGCGAAAGAAAATGGCTTGATAGATGAAATAGGGGACTTTGGGAATGCAATGGATGCATTAGGCAAAGAGCTTAAACTGAAACCGAGCCCAAGGACCTTTGCACCACCAAGACCCTTCATAAGGAGACTTATTGGAAGCTACTTTGTGGAGGAGTTTCTTTATAAACTGGAGGAGGATTTTTTCAGGATATTCTGAACGCTGGCATGCTCTTCTCTCTAAAGATCGGAGCTTTCTTGCTCAAAAATTGTAAGTAATTAACCCTACCAGTATACCTTAGGATTAATTGTCTTTTATACAATGGGGCGATATTCTGCACCGTGTTAGGGGGGTTCAACGGTAGGCAAAAATATGTAATAGGCACAATCGGCCTGATAGAGATTGTGCGCCTCTTCGGCATATTCATGATTCTCCCTGTACTTGAAATTTACGCACATTCCATAAGCAATTCTCCTTTTCTTGTTGCCCTCGCCTTTGGCATTTATGGTCTGGCAATGGCTCTGTTTCAATTTGTCTTTGGCAGGCTCTCCGACAGGATAGGAAGAAAATCTACAATTATGATCGCTATGATCCCATACATCGTCGGAAATCTTATTTGCTTCATATATCCAGATATTTATGTCCTGATAATAGGAAGATTCATAGCTGGGGCTGGAGCCGTTGGATCTGCCGGAGTTTCTCTTGTTCAGGAAAGCGTTCCAGAGAACAAGAGGAATACAGCTATGGCTCTACTTGGGATACCTGTCGGCCTTGCGTTTCTTCTTGGGCTTCTTGCAGGCCCAACAATAGGATACTACATAGGGCTGAGAGACGTGTTTCTGGTCTCTGTTATTCTTGGGCTGATATCCATCATCATAATGATCCCACTGAAGGCACCAGTAATGAGAAGGGCAGAAAAGTTCAGGGTCAGCATCGTGAATACAAGAACAATATCAATAGGCATTGCCGGTTTCTTTGTTTCATTCATAATGATCGAGTTCTTTTATTATTTCCAGGTTGTGCTAACGACGATATTCACGCACTCGAATTTCATACTTGCACTATTTATTCCTGCACTGATAGGTGGTGCCATCTCAGTGGCACTCGCAGGGCTATACGAAAAGTCAAAAGGGATAAAATATCCTGTTATCTCTATTTCTGCTGTGCTGCTATCCACAATCCTCATTTTTCCTATTACTGAGATATACAGGAATTTATATCCTCTGGAAATAGGTGCATTTTTATTTTTCATTGGCTATTCAATGTACGAGATTGTTTTTCCTCCGCTCGTCATAAGATTTTCAAGATTGGATGAATACGGTGCAAATATTGGGTTCTTCAACACTTTCCAGCATACAGGTCAGTTTCTTGGTGGCTTTATAGCTGGAAATATCATAGGCTTTATAATCACTGGAAGCGGAATGATCATCGTCTTCCTAATATCATTCGCGTGTCTTGCAGTATCGATATTGGCCCTCACCCTCGCTTCAAGATCGCCTCGTCCGATACGGCAGATCGCATAATCTTGAGCATTTATCATTCGCCCGTTAACAAAGATGCCTCCATTTTCGGAATAGAAATATCATACCGGTACTGTATGTTGAAATGTGTATCCTCAAATTCCTCATAGAAGTGCGTTATTTTTTTCTTCTCCAGTTCCCTGTGCATTATCCTTGAGCCCAAAAGTAGATTAAACTGGTCATTAAGGCCGACGTCAATGCCAACAAATTTCATTTTCTCAAGGCTTTCGGAGTACCTGTTGAGCATCCTGACTGGATCATTTTCCAGCCATCGATCCCAGACTTTATCCAGGATCTCCCCGCTGTAAATGTCAAATGGAAGCTGAATAACGCCCTCATGCGAGGAGTAAAAAGCAGACATGGCCACTATGTTCAGAACGTCCATATCGACCGCAAGTTTTCTGTTATTCTTCTTTAAATAATTTTGGAACCATTTCTCTGCAGTTCCATATTTCTCTATTTCCTTCCTTGCCTTGGGAAAGTCGGGAAGATAGCAATACTCGAAATAGGCATCACCAGAATGATCCATAACCGCATTTATTACATCTGGATGCTTCATCCCAAGAGTTATTGATCCGTATCCGCCCGAAGATTTCCCAAGAACACCAACAGAATCGGACTTGAATCTTTCTTTCAGTTGGGGGATCATTTCTTTCACTATGTAATTTTCATAGTTTCCAGCTACGCTTGAGTTCAGGTACTGACATCCTCCGACGCTGGATTCTACATCAGGAAACACGAATATGCTTCCCTTCAATATTCCTGAGGAATAAAGCCGGTTTATCCTTGCGTTAAGATTCTCTGAAAATGGGTCATAATTAAGCAAGGCCCCGATAGATGTTCCCATCATTCCCGGAAGGAATATTACGATCGGGAGATTTTCATTTTTTTCTGGATAGAGTATGTAGTTTTCGCGTCTTGCAGGATCCCCGAGAGAGTTATCTTTAAGCTCGTCACTCTCAAGTTCCCATTTTTCAAGTATTAATGATTTTTCCATAACATCTGTAACTGAATCATATTTATTTACTTACGGACTTGCTAATTTAGAACCATGGGAAATTGAATGATCTTTTTTTAGCCTCTTATGAACTCAAGAACTGGCTATAAATGCTCGAATTCTGAACTTAAGATCAATCCTCGTTGAGAGACATGCTTCTTAGTTATGTTCAAATAAGTTTTAAATACAATCACTATATTAGGTATATACTAATCACATAAATATTACACTAATTAATAATCAAAGGTTGGACCAAATGGAACAGAGAAACGTTGTTAAAGAAGACGATGATTATGTCGGAGAAACGAAAGTGTACAGGCTCAAGAAAGGAGAGGTAGGAACATGGGGGGCAATTGCTGAAGAGATTGCCGCAATGGCACCAGCATGCGACTCCGTTGCATTTGTCGTTTCATCTGCTGCTTTCGCTATGATCCTAACTCCTCTTGCCTTCCTAGTTGCTACCTTAACCATGTTCCTCGAGGTGAATACACTTTACCATCTCTCAAAGAGACATGCAAGCGCAGGCGGTTATTATGGATACATTGCACATGCCTACGGACCAGTTCCTGCAGTCACCGCTGGGCTGATGTATCCGATGTACCAGATAGTAAGTACTGCAGCAATACCAGTTTTCGTTGCCGGAGTTTTTCTTCCCGGTGCGGTAGAATATTTCCTGCATTTTGGAATGCCCGCCTGGATATGGATACCGTTCATCCTGGTGGTGATAATAGTGCCGATCGCCATAGCTATAGTCGGTATCAGGCCACAGATGAAGTACATAAAGTTTGCATCATTTTTTGAATTGATATTTTTGGCCGTAATATCTGCAATAGAAATCATCAAGGCGCCGGATAACACGATAAACGTGTTTAACCCATATGCATGGCCACAATTCAACTCGCTGTTCGCTCCGAACGGTGGTGTCTTTGCGGGGATCGGATTGGGGATGGTCTTCGGCCTCACAAGTTTCATTGGGTATGGAGGATCTGCACCACTTGGTGAGGAGGCCAATCATCCTAAAGCCATAACAAGGTCTCTGACTGTAGGTCTTCTGATGGTGGGGCTTGTCCTTACTGAAGTGGCATACGCCCAGATAGTTGGTTGGGGAACCTCTGTCCCATTAATCAATGGATTTTTGAAACAGACAATCCCTGGCGTTCTTGTTGCAGTGGCTTACACTGGCGTGATCGGAGGGGTCATGTTCACCCTAGTTGCTTTTAACTCAGCCTTTTCGGATTCGGTTGCTATGCAGGCCAATGCTGGTAGGGTTTATTTTGCGATGGGGAGAGATGGCATCCTTCCATCATTTTTCTCAAAAATCCATAAGAAATATACGACACCATCAAATGCACTATGGTTTGTTGCTATCGTGTCCTCCGTTGTTGCTGTGGTTGCAACCTTTCTTGTAACGGCCGGAGCAGGCATCCCGGTTTCATCTTTGATCTTCAGTAGCGCAACGAGCAGCAATGTCGTTAGCGCCCTGGAAAGTTCTTTTGATTTCCTCACCACCATGGCCTTAGGGGGGTTAATAATAACACACGTACTCCTAAACACAAGCGTAATAACTTTATTCAGAAGACTTAAGGAAAAGCACACGGGTGCATTTGATTTTATAATTCATGGAATATCACATTATGCTTTCCCTGTCATAGCTACGATTATTTTCATATTTGTTCTTTATGAAAGCGCCGTTACTTTCGTTTATCCAGTAGCAGAAGCAGTTGTGGCTATTGTTATTTATACGGTATTCTGTATATACTATGCATTGAGAATGAAGTCGAGGAAACCTAAATTAATGGAAAGAGCAGGAAAATCAGTAAATCTTGTAGACGAGGAACATGGAAATGGAGATCAGTGAATCTAAAAGTAAATTTTCACCTGAACTCCAGATTCAAAACCTCAGCTGTGGATATAAAAGTGAGAATGACTATACTGAAATCTTGAAAGATATCAATCTTTATGTGAATAAAGGTGAGATCGTTGGTATAATAGGCGAGATCGGATCGGGAAAGACCACATTGCTCAGGGCAATAACTGGAGAACTTTTAAGAAGTAGTGGTGATATTTTCTATAAAGGCGAAAGTATATTTTCAATGGATAACTATTTGAATTTCAGGAAAAAGAGGATATATGTCAGGCAAGATTCAATGAATATTTTGAAACCAAGATATTCGGTGGAATTCCAGATAAAGAAACTCTTTAATGGCGGGAAATACGATCGTTCGGATGTAGAAAGGATATTCAACCATCTCGGATTGCCGATGGATATTATGGACATGCTCCCTGTGCAGCTTAGTGATGGAACAAGGCACAGAGTATTGATCGCTATGGCTTTGATGATTAAGCCGGAGATTCTGCTTCTTGATGAACCAACAACAGGGCTTGACATTTCAGCAATAAGAGGATTGCTTGAGCTCCTCAAGGAATTGACCGTTTCCACTTCAATAATTATGATAAACAGCGACATTATACCAGTTTTTCAGCTATGTGACAGGGTTTATGTCATGAGGAATGGGACAATTGTTGAGGACGGGACATGGAATGAAGTAATTTACAGGCCGCATCATCCTTATGTACAAGAAATTATAAGCTCGGTACCTTCATTAAATAGCAAACATAGAAGATACGCGGATACTGATAACGGAATTGACGGTGGATGCGTTTATTTAAGAAAGTGCAGGCACATGAAGGAAATCTGCAGATCAGATATACCGTATATGAAGGATGGAAATCATGGATACAGATGCGTGAGATATCCGGAATGGTACAATGATTGAGGTAAAAGACGTTCAAAGATATTACATTGTAAAACAAAGTAGGATAAAGAAGGAGAAATTTTATGCTCTGAAAGATGTCAGCGCCATATTCAGGGATGGTGATATTTTTGCAATTTTTGGAGATTCAGGATCAGGAAAAACTACACTTGGAGATATAATTTCAGGATATCAAAGACCAGACACAGGGTCTGTGTTTTATAACGGATCCCTTGAGAGAAAAAATAAGAGTGTGAGATACGTTTTTCAGGATCCTTATACGTCCCTTAATCCAGCAAAAGATGTAAGATGGCATATTGAGACCACATCCAGTTTAAACAATCTGGATCTTGT
Source organism: Thermoplasmatales archaeon (assembly GCA_026127925.1). Lineage (NCBI taxonomy): Archaea > Methanobacteriati > Thermoplasmatota > Thermoplasmata > Thermoplasmatales > Thermoplasmatales archaeon. Next base: position 61,831 of record JAJSLM010000001.1, on the reverse strand, counting down.
TAACGTATGGAATACCTTTGAATTGACTGGCCTCTCCAGAAGAAATTATGAAACAAGATTGATATCAACGCTATCAGGAGGAGAGAGACAGATGCTCGCTTTTTCTATTGCGTTATCGCAACAACCGGACTGCATGGTCCTCGATGAGCCGTTTTCCTACCTTGATACTCTCACGCTTTTTCGCCTATTAAGTATTCTCAGAAAAACAAAAGATAAAGTTCTCTACATATACATGGACAATGATATGAACAGATGTGCATACGTTTCAGATATGATCTATATTTTAAAGCGTGGCAAAATAATTGAACAAGGTACTCCTGAGAAGATAATCAATTCACCTGAAAATGAATTCACTAGGGAAGTTATTGAAAAAATGCCAGACCTACACAAACGAATTTGATAGATAATTAGTATAGCTGGTAAAAATTTCAGAATAAGACGGATAATAGAAATCCTACTAAATTAACATGAATTAGCCCAATGAAAGGTTGAAGAATAGTGGTTCAATAATATCTTTCCGCAAAAATGAGATCGATTTAGCTCCTCCAAAGAAACCAACCGAGAACAGTGCGATTGCGAGTCACAGAGTGACAGTCTTGTCCAAAAGTAACTATGAATCAAACCTCTTGCTTCCTAGACATGGGTCACGCTTATATATTGATCTTGGATTGTTCAATCAATGGAATGTCCTGTTTGTTTGGAAAAATTTGACTCACGTGATTTTATTGCTTTTGCGGACCATTTTCTAGTGAAAGCTGATGATAGTGATTCTGATCATGTATCCTGGCTCAATAACAATATATCAAAGGCAAAAATTGGCAGAGACGACCTTTCAAAAAAGTTTAATGAATTTTACGCCTATACGAATATAAAAACGTGGATTATTAAGAGATTTATAGAACAGTTCAGAGGAGATCGACCGCATCCATTCATATTGATGATGCAGTATTACAATCCAGCAGTTCTCAAGGGATATTCTTTTGAACATTATTTTTTCCTGAAACAGTGGGTGAAATCATGCTCGGCCATCGTATCAATGACTGATCTGGACGATGTACAGCACTATGAGATAGGGAATATATTAAGTGAATATTACGGTTATGAAAATTACAAGCCGCACATAGAGCTGCTTCTTGAGATGGGAGAAACATATGGTATAGCGAGGACCAGAATTTACAATTCCAGACCTTTGCCAAAGACAGAAAAAGCCATCAAACGATGGAGCAGTATAGCACGTGAAAAAAGCTGGATCGAGATCATGGCCGCAATGCATTCTCTTGAGCTCGTAGCGAACAGCGGTCTCAGGGACTATGGAGCGAAATACGATTACTTCAATCTCGAAATACTCGACAGTTCAGATGTTCCGAGCGAGGTAAAGGCTTTTCTTATGGAAGGGTACAAAGCCGATGTTTCCCACTCAATGGAGGCCCTGGACCTTATCAACAGATATGCCGATAGAGAAACAACGGAGAGTATTCAAGATGCTTTCCTTTCCTCTTCTTTTGTTTTTGGACAGTACCTTGAAGCGAGAATTGAGAGAGGTGAGATTATTGAAGACGAACAACACTGAAGGATGTGCGTTATGTAATGCAACGTGGGGTGAGTACTACCGGGAAATTGACGGAGAAAATATGTTTTTCTGCTGCAACGTGTGCGCCGACATCTTCGAGAACATGGCTCGCGAGGTTAAGCGGAATACTGGATGGAACAAGATCGATTATGTAGAACTGCACGGCAATTACAGTTCGGGCCGAAATTGCGTAGCTGTCAATGACGGAAAAGAGTTTTCGTATTACTTCAGAACCTACTCAGATGGTAGAATGATGAAATTTGAAGAAAGGAGAAACGAATCTTCTGATTCTGAACCTTAAAGATCAAGGCATGAAGGGTCAGGATGCCATAGAACCCAGAAAAATGGATGGGGCTGCCCGGATTTGGACCGGGGTCTCAGGCTCCCAAAGCCCGTAGGATACCAAGCTACCCCACAGCCCCTTCACTTTATGAGAGCGTATTCCTGATAAAAATTTAACGCTAACTTTTACTAGAATTGACAGCAGATTGATAATGATTCATTTCCATATTGATATATTAAATCCAGGATCCTGACGTTTTTTATCATTGAAATTCAATTCTCAAATGTTTCATGTTTCTGATTCGTCGCAATGTGTTTTTCTTCAGCAATGGAGAAATAGAAATAGATCCGATACATAATCAATCTACCACGATGATGATTTCAGCCTTGTCTGAAAAAGTGATGAGAGACGGGCAGACTGAGTGGTATTCTTTTTACTTCTCTGAGTTGTCTTTGCTTCATTAAACCTTCTTAACGTTGGCTATATAAATATAATAGTTGAACATTCCATGACGCATGGAAAAGGCAGAAAAACTTACCGCCTGGGATGTGGCAAGGCAAATATTTGAGCTTTCAGAAATTGGCAGCCAAGAGGTAAAATCATCAAAGCTACTGGAAGATGTTCTAGAAGCAAATGGATTTAATGTTCAGAGAGGCTATATGGATATACCGACATCATTCAGAGCTGAGATGATTAAGGGTAAAGGAGAATTTAACATAGCATTCCTAGCCGAGTATGATGCACTTCCTGGAATCGGGCATGCCTGTGGCCATAACCTGATTGCAGCCGCGAATGTTTTTGCAGCCATTGAAGCATCTAAAAAGATCACTAACGGAAAAATCATCGTACTGGGCACTCCGGACGAAGAGGGTTCCGGTAAATACTCTGGATCAAAGATTCTGCTCGCAAATAAAGGGGCATTCAACGACATAGATCTTGTTTTAGGAGCTCACCCCGGAGATCGCTGGGACGTTGGTGATATTGCACTTGCTGTTCAAGATCTTGAGGTTGTGTTCAAGGGTGTCGCGGCCCATGAGGCTGCAAGCCCAGAGAAGGGAAAAAGTGCTCTCGACGGAGCAATACTCACTTACACTGCGGTAAATATGTTAAGGCAGCATGTGAAAAGGGACAAGAACGTTGTGATTCATGGAATAATAAAGGAAGGGGGGCAGGCTTCGAACGTCACACCCGAAAAAGCTTCACTCGTTTATGGTATTAGGTCATCCGATGTTGAATATGAGAAAGAGCTGATAAATAAATTCAAGAATATTGTCTATGGATGTTCCATTGCAACCGAAACAACCTATGAGATAAAAGAAATAGGTCCTCTGTTCCTTCCAACGAAAATTAATCCGGCCCTTTCCAACTTCATACGGGACAAACTTTTGGAAAAGGGTGTGTCCTGTCAGCCGCTAGAACAGTCTCTGAAGGAAATGCCCTCCGGTTCAACTGACTTCGCAAATGTTTCACAATTAGTGCCTGCTCTCGAACTTGGATTCAAGATAGCAGATGCTGGGACACCATGGCATTCTAGAGCGTCGCTAGCAGCGGCTGGATCTGAATCAGCTAAGGAGCCCCTGAACATAGTTATATCCGTATTGAGCCAAACAGCATATGATTACACGGTAGACAAAGAATTAAGAAAAAGGATAGATGAGGATTTCAAAAGAAAATAATTTTATTCTTATTTATATGTTCCGGATACAACCCATGGTGGCTCGTTAGGAACGAATGGCTCCATTCCATCTACTGCGTAATCCTTCGTAATTTTTTCGTTAACCTCAATTCCGAGACCGGGTTTTCCAGATAGAGTGAATTTACCGTTCTTAAGTGTGTATCCTACAGTAAGAAGATTCTTTTTCCAGTCGGGCCAGAATTCCTCAAAGCTCTCTTGTATCAAGAAATTGGGTAGAGTTGTATCGACATTCAACGTTGCGGCAGTCTGAATTGGGCCGAAGGCGTTGTGGAAAGCGACCTGCACACCAAATGATTCCGCTATCGCAGCTATCTTCTTTCCCTCGAGAACGCCAAGAGAATTTGTGATATCTGGCTGAATGACGTCCACGAGACCCGTCGAGATGAACCTTGCAAAATCTGTCTTGTTTAGAAGCCTCTCGCCAAGGGCAATCGGGATCTTAACGTTTCTTTTAACCTCTGCCAGACCGAATTCGAGCTCTGGGTGAACAGGTTCCTCCATGAAGAATGGGTTGTACTTTTCGAGGGCTTTTCCAGCCTCGAGAGCATAACGCGTGGAAAATCGGCCATGGCACTCAATCAGAAGATCGACCTTATCTCCAAATTCGTTTCTCAATGCACCAACGATATTTTCTGCATTTTTAAGGCCTCCCCGTGTCAATTTATCAAAATTGTTTCCGAAAGGATCGAATTTCATTGCGTCCAGGCCGGTTGCAACAACTTTTTTTGCTTTGGCAACAAAGTCATCGGGTGTAACACAATTCGAATACCATCCATTCGCATAGGCACGTATATCGTCATTGAACTTCCCGCCAAGCAGGTCGTATACGGGGGCACCATAAGATTTGCCGATCAGGTCCCAGCTTGCAATTTCGAATGCACTGAGTGCCGAAGTAGCTTCCATTGACTTTGAGAGGTAAAACGAGTGCTTGTAGAACTCCTTGATATTCCTTTCCACATTATAGAAATCGGCGTCCTGGAATATCCTTTTTACTTCATTCATGCTTTCCTTGACAGGCATGGTCATAAGAGTTGTTGGGCATTCGCCCCATCCGATTGATCCATCCTCAGACGTTAGTTTCACCAAAAGTATAGTGGAACTCCATGGAGATGATACTTCCCTTCCTTTCTCCCCTAGTTCTAATATTTCTATGTTTTTTATTTTGGACATAACATGAGATTCAAAAGGTGATTAATAAAACAATGCAATAAAAACCGTTATCATATTAATAGTTGACCTAAGAACATCTTCGATGCAATTTAGAGACGCGTTGTCACTTAAAATTAACATGATCTTTTAATAACAAATGAAAATACGAAAGCAAATGGGGATTCTTGATTACTTCATTACTCCGAAAGGTCTTGTTGAGTACGATCCGGATGAATTCGATAACGCGCGAAAAGTGGATGGATCTGTTTTGATAGACGTGAGAACGCATACCGAGTATTCGCATGGTCATATAGAAGGTAGTCTGCTAGTTCCATTGAATTCGTTAAAAGATAGACTTCACTCACTTGAAAAGGACCGGACATATCTATTGGTTTGCGCAACAGGACATAGAAGCCGTGCGGCCGCCGCAATTATGCTAAGAAATGACTTTAGTAAAATTGCCCACCTTAAAGGGGGAATGACAGCCTGGAGAAAAAGTGGCAATAAAATATCAAAGTGAGGCCAAAAAGAAAAAGTATTCACCGTTGTGAAGATTTATCAAAAGACGGATTCATCAACTCTGCAACTTATCAGGATATTCTATCGTATGATGAGCAATTTTCAAATAACATGATTTTCCATTTTATTTATAGGTTTTCTATACTATGTTAGTGTTTTCTTTCATATCCAACCGAGCCCTTCGTGATTTATGAAAGTGATGGTAGCCTTCGACGGCAGTAATGCATCAAAAGTTGCTCTTGAGTTTCTGGTATTTTTTGAAAACTCGATAGAGACCCTGTACGTTGTATATGTCATCCCATATACTGGTAAGAATCCACCAAAATTTGACGAGTACACCCTTCCGGAAGATGACAGAAGAATAGAAAAAATGGAAATGAAAGGCAATGAGGTACTTTACAATGCAAGAAGGATCGCCGAATCAATGCATATGAATGCTGAATTTGAACTCATAGACGATCCTGACAGGAGCGTCGGAGAAAATCTGATGTTGACTGCTTTAAAGCATGGGGTTGACCTGATATTGATGGGTGAGCGTAAACTAGGAACCATCGGAAAGGTATTCCTAGATTCTGTGAGCAGCGAATTATTGAAAGAATCGCGGATACCCGTGCTGGTTATCCCGCCAAAATTCACAAAACAAAAACTAACGGAAATAGAGCATGATAATTGATGTTGAATTTCATCGGGATCTTAATTCGATTCTTCTCCATCATGTTGGCTGGAGTCTTTTCCGGCTTTCTTGGCTCTCTGACAGGTTTAGGCGGGGGGACGATACTTGTACCGGTACTAACACTATTCTACGGAATACCTATAATATTCGCCACGGGGGCTAGCTTGATTTCGACCATAGCGACATCCGATGGTTCGGCAAGTGCATACACAAAAGAGAAGATAGCAAACGTGAACCTTAGCATAAGCCTGGAAATGGCAACAACAGGCGGAGCGATAGTAGGTTCATTTGTTGCTATTTACATGTACGCGCATTCACTCTCATGGATCGTATACGTAATATTCGGCTCGGTACTATTATTCTCACTGTACCCTGCGGTAAAGAAACTCCATAGCGAGATTCCCAAGAAGACGAAACCTGACTGGAGCACCAAATTTTTCAAATTGAGTGGAAGTTATTTTGATGAGCGGTTGAAACGAACCATAAACTACGAAGGCTCCAGATGGTACCTCGGGGAAACTATAATGTTCTTTGCAGGCTTCTTCTCCGGTTTGCTCGGGATAGGAAGTGGTGCTCTTAAAGTACTGGGAATGGACTGGGCACTGAACCTGCCCATGAAGGTCACGACCACCACGAGCAATTTCATGATAGGCATCACTGCAGCAACAAGCAGCACGATCTACTGGTACGCAGGATTTATACAGCCAATGATCGCTGCTGCCACCGCAATAGGAGTCCTGATAGGGGCATACTATGGATCCAAGGTCTTAGTAAGGATTTCAAACGAAAATATACGCCTGATATTTTTCTCCGTCCTTATCTTCCTGGGGCTGGACATGATTTTCAGCGGACTAGACAAGATAAACTTGGTGTTTGTGGATACTGTTTTTCAGTTCTCGTTTGCAGCAGTCGTTGCGGTCATAACAATACTTCTCTTGTTCTTCCACGAAAAAATCATACCGAAGGGAGGGAAAGTAAGTGAAAAGCTTTGATGACACAATGGTAGTCAGCCATTTTCTCAGGGGAGGATCTATACTCAGTGTGATATTTATCTTATCAGGCGTTATACTACTCTTTGTAAAAAGGGAAGGAGATGGATTCACACTGCAACAGATCGCAAGTTACTCTTACTCTTTAGGCCATGGAATAGATTCCAAAAATATTCCTACCAGTGACATAATACAAGGTGTTTTAAGGCTGGATGGGATTTATTTCATAGCACTTGGTCTGTGGCTATTGATCTTTACATCTATCAGTGTAGTCGTTGTTAGACTTGTGTGGTTTGCCACAAACAAGGACAAGAAATTTGTGATCATTACCCTTGTTGTACTCTTCAATCTCTTCTTCGCGATGCTCATTGTCCCATCATTGCTTTAAACTTGGGAACAGGAAGAGTTTTTCATATTAGAATTTCAAAGTTAGGAAGGATTTTAATCATTCTTTTTGAAAGATGCAGAGATGAATCCGCATTGCTCGTTTATTGCAGGGATGTATCCGATTTTGGAACCAATGGAATTGAATTCAGCTCTGCTCATAAGGTGAGATCTTACAAACCTGCGGTTAAAGGCACCATTATTAGTGATCTCAAATATTATGAATTCGCCAGTGGGTCTAAGTGCATTCATGATGTTTTCAATGCTCTGTTCCCTATTCTTCCAGTGATGGAAGGATAGAGTGGTGATTATAATATCGTATTTTTCTTTGGGATCCAACGACCTGCTGCTACCTAGCAGGAACTTTATGCGATCTGAAAAGCCGGACTTTGCAGCTGAATGATTAGCCCGCTTCACCATGCTAGGAGAGGGATCGAAGCCAACAAGACGGGAGTTTTTCTTAATTTTTCCAATACGAATCAAAACTGTTCCACGCCCACTGCCAATATCAAGCAGTGTATCAAAATCTTTCTTTTCGATCTCAGAAAGAACGAATTTGTAAAAGTTTCGCGTTGTCGGGATTATATTTACAATCGGGTAGAATAATGAAGAAAAGAAACCAAACTTCTCTTCTCCTTCTAAGTATAAATTTTCCTGTTCAGACAATATTATCGAGAATGCGATCTTGTATATCAGATTAACCATCTCGAAGAATAATAGCTTCCAGAGATTTTTCGAATCGAGTACTTCAGTTAGACTTTATTTCTAGAGAATGCAGGAAGAGATAGACGATGTACCATAGCTTAAGAATGTGGAAGAGATATCTAGGTATGAAAATTATATTTGAAGTGGCTGAGGAGCATAAAATTCCCATATCTATCATTGCGGCTACGAATATGTCGAAGCTCAGCGATGTTGACGAAATAGAGATGGTGTATCTTGAAAGCGGAATATCTGCAGTGATCGAGAAAGGTGTAATATCACCCATCCTTGGAATGAAAAAAGTGAAAGTCGTAGCTTGTGGAGTTGCGATGAAAGAGAGAAACATAACACAAGACGATCTTGTTCCAGGCGTAGTTTCGGTTCCTGCAAGTTTCGTTGAAATAGCAAGAAAACAATCAGAAGGCTGGATTTATCTGAATCTTTGAATTTAATAAATATCTTATTTTTATACGGAAGCTAAGAGTTCCCAGTTTTGATTGATGCAGGGCCCATGTATCTGTTATCTTGATCGAATGAAATGTCGTTTAGGCAGCAACAGTAAACGTTTACAATCGTTTATGAGCTTATATCGCATAAAAGTCACTGGAAATTTATTCATTTTATAGAAAGTAAAAGCATAGAAATGCATAATTACGATTTTACCATTAACATCTGATATTATGGCATCGAAGTATCAGATTGAAGAAACGTTGCGAGTTGGAAATGACGTGATTCATTATTATTCTATTCCGAGATTGAGCGAGCTTGGTTTTGACGTCGATAGATTGCCGAGATCTTTGCGCATAATTCTTGAATCAGTTGTAAGGAACTTGGATGGAAAAGGCATAAATGAATCGAATGTGGAAAGCATTTTGAACTGGAATTCCAAAGATCCCGAAAATTCTGAAATTCCGTTGAAAATATCAAGAGTGCTGATGCAGGATCTTACGGGAGTACCTGCAGTTACCGATCTTGCTGCCATGAGGGATGCGGCAGTAAGCAAGGGTAAGTCGCCGGAAATTGTGGAGCCACAGATACCGGTTGATCTAGTGATAGACCATTCCGTTCAGGTCGATTTTTATAACACACCAGATGCAGTCGTGTTAAACCAGGAGAAAGAGGGAGAGCGCAACAGAGAGCGGTATGTTTTCCTTAAATGGGCACAAAACGCGTTTCATAACCTCAGAGTTATTCCTCCATCGGTAGGAATATGCCACCAGGTGAATCTGGAGTTCCTCGCCAAGGTTGTTTTCAGGGTAAACAAAGATGGGAAGAGCTTGGCATTTCCGGACATGGTTCTAGGTATGGATTCCCATACGACCATGGTTAACGGTTTGGGTGTTCTCGGATGGGGTGTCGGGGGAATAGAGGCCGAAGCAGCAATGCTCAATCAGGCCGTTTACTATAAATTGCCTCAGGTTGTCGGAGTCAAACTTTCCGGCTCTCTCAGGCCAGGCATTACAGCGACCGATTTGGTGCTTACAATAACGGAAATGCTAAGGAGAAGCAAGGTTGTGGATAAATTTGTAGAATTCTTCGGCGATGGTGTTACGCATCTTTCTGTTGCAGACCGGGCAACTGTTTCCAACATGTGCCCGGAATATGGCGCGACTACCGCCCTTTTCCCTGTGGACAACAAAACTCTTTCTTATCTGAGACTCACAGGGAGGGATGAAGAATCCATAGAGCTGATAGAGAAGTACTTCAGGGCACAGGGCTTATTTGGTAACTTGGAAAACATCGAGTACTCGAGCGTAATAAATGTCGATCTATCAAAGGTTACTCCTAGTGTTGCAGGACCTAAACTTCCTCAGCAGAGAGTGGACCTTGGCAGGATAGGTGACAGTTTCCTTAATTTCATGGAAAGCTCGGGTTCCTCTATCGATTCTGACTCCGGAAAAAAGAAACAGATCGCGCTTAAGTCTGTCCCTGTAGAAATCGACGGCAAAAAAGAGACACTGAATGAGGGTGATGTCGTTATTGCTGCAATTACCAGCTGCACGAATACAAGCAATCCATACGTCATGGTTGGCGCAGGGCTCCTGGCAAAGAAGGCTGTAGAAATGGGGTTGAGCGTAAATCCGAAAGTGAAGACGAGCCTTGCCCCGGGATCAAGAGTCGTCTCCGATTATCTTGAGAGATCCGGACTTCAGAAATACCTAGACAGACTTGGTTTTGAAGTGGTAGGCTATGGATGTACAACGTGTATAGGTAACAGCGGACCACTCAATAAGAACATAGAGAACGCTATCGTAGAGAATAACCTCAGCACTGCGGCGGTACTTTCTGGAAACAGGAATTTCGAGGCGAGGATACACAGAAACGTGAGGGCAAATTATCTTATGTCACCACCTCTCGTTGTTTCCTTCGCCCTTGCAGGAACAGTGACCATAGACATGGATAATGAGCCAATAGGTACGTCCAGCGACGGTAAACCAGTTTACCTCAAGGATATATGGCCTGCACCGGAAGAGATAAACAGAATTGTTGAGGATTCGATGACCAGAGAGATGTACATAGAAAAGTACAGCAATCTTGATTCATATAATGAGATATGGGCTAAGATCAAGGCTGATTCTGGGGATCTTTATTCATGGGACGCGAGCAGTACTTACATAAAAAAGCCGCCGTTCTTTGAAAGAGAGTATACGAATCCGCCAGGTGATAGAACTAGAATCAGCGGTGCTTATCCACTGTTAGTGCTTGGTGATTCTGTTACCACCGATCATATATCCCCTGCAGGCTCTTTCAGCAAAGATACACCTGCAGGAAGGTACTTGCTTGAAAAGGGAGTGAAACCAGAAGATTTTAACCAGTATGGTGCACGGCGAGGAAATTATGAAATTATGACAAGAGGGACATTTGCCAACAACAGGATAAGAAACCTTCTAGTCTCAAGGGAAGGTGGATTCACTGTTCACTATCCGGACAGGACGGAAATGAGTGTTTTTGATGCAGCAATGCAGTATAAGAAAGAAAATATCCCTCTCATAGTCATTGCGGGTGATCAGTACGGCACCGGGAGCTCAAGAGACTGGGCTGCTAAAGGTCCATTGCTCCTTGAAGTAAAGGCAATAGTTGCAGCAGGATACGAGAGGATTCACAGAAGCAACCTCATTGGCATGGGCGTACTTCCTTTGCAGTTTTTAAACGGAGAAAACTTCGCCTCACTCGACATTGATCCTTCTGAAAAGATGGATATAACAATTGAGAGTTTTGAACCTCGTTCAAAAGCCACACTCACTTTCTATACAAAGTCTGGAAAGACAAAAACTACGGCTGATCTAATGCTCAGAGTCGATACCCCGATGGAAAAAGAGTATATCCTCTCTGGTGGAGTCCTTCCTAATGTTTTAAACAAACTCGCTTCTCAAGGCCGCTAAAGGTGTTCAAGTAGCACCTCGATACAATTTCAATACCGAGAATACCCGCCTGCAGACGCGGAAATAAAAAATTAAATAATATCATTATGATATCTCTCAGTGAAGAATTTCAGTGGCCACATATACTTTTCAAAAGATTTCAACTGGAAGGATCTTGGCCGTGCATTCCCTGAGATATGGGATATATTCAGCAATGAAGCAAAACAGAACCAGGAGGAGGCACAGTACGACCAGATTTCACTTGAACTCAATATGCTTGAATTGAAGAAGAACAAGAAACCCATAGGATACATCAAGGATGGGGCGAAATTCAGGCTTGTTTTTCCAAGGGACAGAAAGGAGATCATCATTTTTAGGGGGATGATGTCTGAGGATATAGCCGAGATAACAGAATCTGTGTCAAATATTCTTAAGGAAAAGAAGATCAAATTTAAGGTCGCCTACGACAAGATGCTACTGTACGAGATACATAAGAGAAGAAAATAATTTTATCCACGACCTTAATGTAATTGTTAATATCCATTGGATACATACTGGACAGATATGGTTAGTCGGATAAAAGTAGTCAACGACGTTGGAGAATTAGTATCAATCTTTCACGCTGCTGATACAGATGTAAAAAGAAGGTTATTGCTTGATCTTTCAGCAAACTGGATCACCATGCCTCACATAGAGGAAAGATATGGTATCGAAGGAAAGAGAGCGCTTCTGTATCTTGATAAGATCAAACTTATTGAAAGCCAGTGGATGACAGGGGACAACGGGCCTGAGAAAGCATATCATACTTATTACACAAATGTACAGATAAATCTACTTGGAAGTATGGGAGATCTTGCAGACATTATATATGCTACCACGTTAACTGACGAACAACTTACAGTATACGAGGATAAGATACGCGGGATGATAAAGGATCCAGACGGTGTCTTCCTTGGAGACGTAGCCGACGCCTTAGATGTTTCCCAGACCCTTCTAAGAGGTATTGTTAAGAGATCAAACATACTGCAGATCAAGGGATTTAAGATCGCAATAGTAAGTGGCGTATAAGGAAGAATTTCTCTTGCCCGACATACATGTTTTACGGATAAATCACAGACCATTCAGAGATAAGCGGATCACGACGCATGTCGCTCTAACTGCACGGGCTTTTGGGGCAAAGGATATTCTTGTCGATCTTAAGGATGAGACACTTGAACAGACTATAAATAAAGTAACTGAAAACTTCGGAGGAGACTTCCATATTCGAACTGGTATTAACTACAGATCCTATCTCAGATCGTTCAAAGGCGTGAAGATTCACCTTACAATGTATGGCCTTCCTGTGGATACTGTAATCAGTGAACTGAGAGGAAAACTAGCTGGAAATGAGTTTGCTATTGTGGTTGGTGCTTCCAAGGTCCCAATTGACGTTTATAACGAATCGTCCTATAACATTTCAATAACAAACCAGCCAATAAGCGAGGTTTCGGCTCTGGCTATATTCCTCGATCGCCTTCTGGACGGAAAAGAGATGGAGTTAGAATTCAAAGGGAAACTTTCAATAATTCCGAGTGGCAAAGGAAAAAAAGTCAAGGTTAATGGCGATGCGATATGAGTCCTCTGCCACTTCGACAAAAAAAATAATGTAAAATAGATCAATTCACTCATGAATGGATGCAGTGCCGAAAAGATTAAAGATTTCGGTATGCTAATCGATGAGTTGCCGTTGTAGCTTAGTTGGTAGAGCACCCGGCTGTTAACCGGGCGGTCGTCGGTTCGAATCCGACCAGCGGCGTTTAGAGAAAAATGATCATAGCTGATCTAAGTTGAATGGAAAATGAAAATAGCCTATTTCACAGCAACCTATTACCCCACACCAGACGGTGTTTCATATTACCTAAGGGACGTGAAGAGCGAACTTGAAAGACTGGGGCATGAAGTGCATGTGTTTTCTCTCAACGGGGATAAAAGAGAGAAAAATGTTCACGTACCTTTGACTTTTCCGCTACCCATGTACAAACAATATTCGATCCCATTCAATATGATTCCAGCTAAGCTCTACAATTATGTTCTGAAAAACGAATTTGATATAATACACATACACGATCCTTTCTTTGGAACTCTCGGTTATCGTGCAGCTAGGAAGACTAAAGCACCTATAATTGCGACATTTCACACAGATTTTGTAAAGATGAAAGATTCTCTTAACATGCCATTGAAGGATCTACTTTTTGGACTAGCTTGGAGATATAACATTTTTGAATACAAAAGATGCGATCTCGTTCTCGCACCGAGTGGATACTCAAAGGATTATCTCGAAGGTTTTGGACTCAGGAATGTGAAGGAATTTCCACTCTTCGTAAATAAGAAAAATATTCCGGATATCAATAGAAAGACCGAGGGGTTCAATGTACTATACCTTGGCCGATTGACAAAGGACAAGGGAGTAATGAAGATTCTGGATGTGGCTAAGGCAACTTCGCCGGAAGTCCGGTTCACGATTGCAGGGACGGGACCTCATGAAGATGAAATAAGAAAGAGGATAAAAAGCGAAGGCATGAATGAAAAGATTGAGTTACTGGGGTATATAAGCGACGAGGAGAAATATAAACGTATATTTTCTGCCTCCATTTTCATATCCCCTTCTTTGACCGACACATTTGGTATATCAGTTCTTGAAGCACTTATGTCAGGAACGCCAGCTCTTGTCCAGAGTGGATTTCCCTTGTCCAAATATTATAACGGTGCAGATACAGGAATTGTTGAGGTCGATTTTTCCAAGCCAAAAGAGGTTGGGGGAGTGATCAATTCTCTATTGAACAACAGGGAACAATTGCAGAAATTAGCAAACAATGCAGCGAAGCTGTCTGAACAAAACTTCAGTTTAGAGTCACACTGCAAGAACTTGATAGAAATTTACGAAAGTCTCTTGGAAAAGAAACATCTAATAAAATTGAATTCGCGATCCGCATAACTAAGAGTACGAAGGAAAAAAGTGCTTGGGGAACTTTCAGCGCTTTTCATTTGGCAAGTACTTATCAAAAAGATCATCTCTTACTCTTGAAATTTCCTGAATAACTGGGGTATGTGTGGTGAGTTCGAACAGGGTAATCAACCCGGAAAGCCTTATCACTTCTTTTTTCGCAACTTCAGTTCTTTCTGATATCTTGAAATCGAGAGACGCGCTTTCTGATGTTAGATCTACTATTTTGGAAAGCTTATTTACCATCTACCTTTCTCCCTCAATTACTTTTATTAAATAATTCTGGTATTTCAGTAATGTTTCTATATCGTCATTCACCTCAGACAGCCTATCTTTCTTCAACTTAATATCATTTATTATATCAGACACTACTTTATCGAGCTCTATATCTGAGAGTTCGGCATAGCTTTTAACGGCCATTAAATTATCAAAGTAAAGGCATATTCTTAAAATTTTCTAGTTTTACTTTTTCCATTTTATTATATTGTGTGGGCAAATACTATCCATGAAATATAGTTCTAAAATTTAGAAGTGAGTTTCTTGTTTATGAAATAAATTAAACCAAGATTCTTAAATATTGTTCTCTATGGTGAAACTTTATGGCTCACGAATCCAATCCTACTTTACAGCCACTACATTATTTGTGAATGTTTATTTACAGAAGCTATGGCGGACATAGACCGTTAGATCATACTGGAACTTCTCCTTGTCGAATATGCCTGTTCCATGAATTCCGGCGTATACGGAGTATTTGGAAGTGAATCTTTCATCAGCATCTCTGTTCCCTTTTTCATCAGCTCCTTTTTGCTTTGCGTAGTCATGCCTTTCTTCATGAATGGTTTTCTCAGCTTTGCGAAGACAGACGCAATGTCCATGGAACCGAAAACGATCTTCACGTACTCTGGATTCCCCATATTCTGGAACAGTGCCAGTGACTCGCCACTCTGTGCAAGAATACTTCCCGTATTCGTGTTTCCCGTTCGTTTCCTCACGTTTCTTCTCAGTTTCTTGAAGAATCTCTCCATGCCGTTGTTTGTCCTCGGAATGGTATGTTCAGCGTTGTTGGCAAAAAGCATTGTCTCCCTCCTGCGGTATCTCTCCATGATAATTCTGGCGGCTGTCCTGATATGATCGGGTATGTCTGCATGAAGAAACACCTCCATGTGTTCAACGATGAGGCTGCACCTGTCATGAATGGAATCGTCATCGGGAATCTCGTCAGACAGCTTTCCCATGCGAGGCACCTTGAATGCCCTCCTCATGGACTGGAAGAGGGCATTGACTGAACCGAGATTTCTTCCAGTGGCACTTATTGTATCGTTATCAGTTATTGCAGCAACATGATCCATGATGGATTTCACGTATTCTTTCGCCTTTTCTGACACAATCTTTCCTGATAGCCCTGCCAGGCCGTTCTTTGCCTCCAGGCATGCAAGGTAGAAGTTCATGTGCTTGAGGGAGAAGGGAAAACCGTAACCTGAACTTCCCGTTGTTTCGATCAGCTTCTCCAGTATCCGTCTCACCGCCATGATCTCCAGCTTATCCCGAAAAGATACGTATCCATCCCCGATTTCGTCAAGCGTCCTCTGATCGTGATCGGGCATATTGTTCAGTATGGATTTCATGGTGGATTTTATTCCCATCCGGTTGATCATTATGCGGAGATCTGTGTGAAGATCGTGCATCAGTTCCTTTCCGAGACCGCGGAGGAAGTGCATCAGGCATATGCGTATCGGTGTTTCTGGAAATACGGATTGTGCAGCAGAAATTATTCCAGATCTCATGTCGCATGTAATCCCTGATGGATCGCCGAACCTTTCCTTCACACCCTGCAGGACGGTCTTCATGGACTCCTCCGATTCCAAGCTGCACCTATTCACATGGAGAACGAAATCCGATATGGAATCCCTCACTGCAACGATCATGGAGAAATCAGAATCGGTTGTGCCGTCTATCTGCAGTATGTATGATTTGATGGAAGATCTGAGTTTATCCGTGTTCCTGGAGTGTATGACGGGGAATATATCAAGCGCTGTGCTGCTCAGCCTCCTAACATGCCTTTCGGATATACCGTTATGCATATCCAGTGCGATCTCGGAACTGCTTCTTCCATCTATGTATCTTCTGATGGCGGATTCAAGCATCACATCGTTCGCATAGGTGCAGTGTGGTGACACGATTCCAGATATTCTTTCAGATCTGAATACAATCTTATCATGCCTGCATATCATCGGACGATGGACGGCGGTGAATCCGTAATCAACCGATTTCACCACCCTTCTCTCAGTCTTGTAAAGAACAAGCCTGGAACCGCATTTCGGGCATGTTGAGAATCCGGGTGAAAAGGTAATCTCCATGTTCATTTCAGCTTTAGGAATACTTTCTGCAGTTTCAGATCATTCTCTATGATGATCTTCGTTATGGGCCATGCATCATATTCGATCCCGATCTTCTTCAGTATCTCGTCGATCTCTTCCTGGCTTATCCCTTTCTTCAACAGGCGTGAGACATACTTGACGATCTGCTCAGGATCCACCTCTGTCTTCGAATTCAGAGATTTACCGAGGTATCCTGCATACTTGATCACAGGCTTTCCGTTGACCCATTTCTCGTCAACCAGCTCGTAATATTCATGGCCGTTTCTTTTCACCTTGTGTGGTATCAGTGTCATATATGGGTATTACCACATAGGATATGAATCTTTCGGTCACTCAGTCAAACGGAGAGAAAATTGATGATCAAATTGCTGATTTTATAACACTAAGTGACCGCCATAGTACAGAAGCAAAAACTTAAGAATGACAGTAGCGATCTAGAAAAGATGGATAGCAGGACCATTGCGTTTATTATTCGGAGAGCCATTTATGCCGTTTTTACCCTTTTAATACTAATAGTGTTTATTTTTGTCCTAATACATGTGATTGCACCAAACCCGATATCACTTGCAAAAATATATAGCGGTGTTCCTCATGGTTCGCTTACCTTTTATGCTGCTTACGCTAAAACACATGGACTGGATGCACCCGTATATGTGCAAATTTTCACATATATTATAAATATCTTTAAGGGTAATTTTGGTATAGACCCCATTAAAGATCAGCCGGTAATCACATTGATAGGAAAGTACCTTCCAAGAACCCTAGAATTCGTGTTAACTGGAATTGTCATTTCCATAATTCTTGGACTGTACACCGGTGCTTATGCTGCGGCTAGAAGAAGAAAGCCGGCTGATAACACCGTTAAGGGCTTTTATCTGGCAACTTGGTCGATGCCCACATTTCTTCTTGCTGCAGTGCTTCAGCTTGTTATTGCATATGATTTGAGGTTGTTGCCGGCAATAAATATGGTCAATCCGACACTAAAGGCTCCTCCAGATGTGCTCGCATTTCCAATCCTTAATGCGTTATGGGCTAGAGATTGGCCGTATATGATCAGTCTTATCCATCACATGATTTTACCAACTCTTGCTATTGCGCTTTTATCTTTTGGCATTATAACGAGACTGACGAGATCTACGATGCTGGACGTTATGGAAACTGATTATTTTCGACTTACGCTGATGAAGGGTGTGCCAAGAAATAAAGCAATTTATAGTGTTGCATTAAGGAATGCCTCGATACCGCTTGTCACCTATATAGTTCTCGATCTTGCATTTTCGGTTGCTGGAGCCGTAGTTATCGAGGAAATATTTTCTTATCATGGCATAGGCTATTATATTGTCCAGGCTATTTATAATCTAGATTACCCTGCAATACTGGGAACTACAATAATAATAGCCTTAACGATTATAGTTGCCAATTTGATAGCAGATATATTATACGGTGTTCTTGATCCAAGGGTGAGGTTAGAATGACTGATGCGTCTTTACCGGCTCAAATGATTAGAAAGGAAAAGGTTAAGAAAACAAACAGGCTGATTGAGTATCTAAAACTTATGATAAAGGACCCCAGCGCGATACTGGGCTTGATAATAGTTGTGGCATTTCTTGGATGGTCTCTAATACAGGGAACGTTGGAATTATTTTTCGGTACAAGTGGCCCTGCCCTAGCATTACTACCACATGATCCGTTCAGCTATAACCTTCCAATGCATCTTCACCCTCCAACTTTAACGTATATATTCGGCACAAACACTTATGGGGAAGACATATGGTCAAGGATGCTATATGCTATGCCTAGGGATGCATTCATATCAATTCTTGTGGTTCTTTCGGCCATATTGATTGGCGGGATACTTGGTGTATTCGCTGGTTACAGGGGTAAGTTTACAGATGAGACTGTAATGAGGATCACTGACGCTTTCCTTTCACTGCCAGCTCTCGTCCTTGTTATAGCACTTTCAGTCATGTTTGATGAGACTCTGAGCGGAGTTATACTCGCTCTTGTTATTATATGGTGGCCAATTTATGCGAGGTTTTTCAGAGCACAGACTTTAAGGATAAAAAACCTAGATTATGTTCAAGCTGCAAAACTGAATAATGTATCTTTTACTAGGTTATTTTTCCGTTACTTGTTCATGAACTCATTAGATCCAATCATTGCTTATGCGGCACTTGA
The DNA here is from genome assembly GCA_026127925.1 of Thermoplasmatales archaeon. NCBI lineage: Archaea > Methanobacteriati > Thermoplasmatota > Thermoplasmata > Thermoplasmatales > Thermoplasmatales archaeon. The sequence goes on along the minus strand of JAJSLM010000001.1, from coordinate 42,965 downwards.
TTTTGGAAATGTTATCCTCACGTATTCCACACTTGCTTTCCTCGGTATAGGGCTTGAACCTCCGATACCAGAGCTTGGATCTATGGCGTCTAACGGAGTGGGAACACTACCCACTGGATGGTGGTACGCAATATTCCCCGGACTTGCTATACTTATAATAGTCATAGGTTTTGTCCTGGTTGGGGACAGAATGCAGGACATAATTTCAAACAGGATCAATTATTAGGGTGTGTTGACAATTGTTGCTCAGTATTAAGAATCTAAACGTTTCATACAATACAGTTGCTGGTAAATATAAGGTTATAGATAATTTGAACTTAGACGTCGAGGAAGGGGAACTGGTTTCTCTTGTTGGTGAATCCGCCAGCGGGAAATCAACATTGGGGCAGGTAATATCTAGAATGCTTCCTCCGGTTGGAATCGCAACGGGAGAGGTAACGCTTGACGACTTAAATATCCTCAAATTGTCTGAAAAAGAGATGACCAAATTACGCGGTACAACAGTCTTTATGATTTTTCAGAATCCTTTAAATAGCCTCAATCCCGTAAAAAGAGTTGGAACACAATTGCTTGAAGCGCTGTTCATTAGGAATGAAAGAACGAGACGTCAAATGACCGAGGACGATGCCAGAAAGGAAGTTATTGAAGCCATGACTAGTTTGCGTCTACCTGATCCAGAGAAAATAATGCTCAGGTATCCACACGAACTTTCTGGTGGCCAGGTTCAGAGAGTTGTGATTTGCATGGCTCTTTTGCTTCGCCCGAAACTACTTATCGCTGATGAACCAACTACTGCACTAGATGTGACCATACAGGCACAAGTTATAAAATTGCTAAGAGACCTGAATAAGCAAACGGGGCTTTCTATAATATTTATTACTCATGATATTGGCCTTGCCTATGTCCTGTCTAACAGGATGCTTGTGTTCTATGCAGGTAGAGTTATGGAACTTGGTAAAACTACTGATCTTGTTAAGAAACCTATGCACCCGTACACCTCTGGCCTCATATCAAGCATACCTAGCGCGCCGAAGGAAAGTGGACGACTGTACTCTATCCCTGGTTCCCCCCCATCATATCTTAGCCTTCCAAATGGTTGTAAGTTCAATCCAAGATGCAAGTTTGTTTTTGAAAAATGCTTAAATGAAGAACCAGATGCCATAGTTACGAATGGCAGGGAGATAAGGTGCTGGTTATATGAGTGAAATTTGCAGATTAGAAAATGTGGAGAAATATTATCTCGCACAAAAAAGGGGATTTCTTGATGCATTGGTTGGTGTCCCCAAAATATTCGTTAAAGCACTCGATGGAGTCACCATTTCTATTCCAAGAGATAAAGTAGTTGCTATAGTTGGAGAAAGTGGTTCAGGAAAAACAACTATGGGAAAAGTGTTTACAACCCTAGAAGTACCAACCAAAGGAGAAGCTTATTTCGAAGGCAAAAAGATACAAAAACAGACATATAGCGATGTGAGAAAAAATGTCGATATGGTTTTCCAGAACCCTTCGACTTCACTTAATCCAAAAATGAAGGTTAAGAATATCGTCCTTGAACCTCTTCTGAATATTCCAGTTGAGAGAAAAAAAGAGCTTCTGGCTGAGGCCAAAAGCCGAAGTATGACTTATGAAGCTCTTCTGTACAAGAAAGTTGAGGAAGTAATTGAACAGGTTGGTCTGGCGTACAAAGAAGTCAAAGACAAGCAGGCAAGGGAACTTTCTGGTGGACAGGTTCAGAGAGTTGCTGTTGCAAAGTCGTTAATAAAAAGGCCGGAGCTACTTATCCTGGATGAGCCAACTTCTGCGCTTGATGAATCTGTCCAGGCACAGATGCTTAACATACTTGTTGATCTTCAAAATCAGTACAAATTGACTTATATCTTCATTACTCACAATATATTGGTGGCAAAATACATATCGGACTTTATAGTTGTCCTATACGCAGGTAAGATCGTCGAGTATGGACAGACAAATGATGTCCTTGCAAAGCCACTTCACCCCTATACACAATTGCTGTTAAGCTCTGTTCCAACAACGAGTGTAAAAGACGTGAAGCCACCGGTTGGAGATGTTCCCAGCCTTATAAATTTGCCATCTGGATGCAGGTTTCACCCTAGATGCCCATTCGTAATGGAGAAGTGCAAAACTGAAGATCCCCCACTGATCAACTATGGGAATTACCAGGTAGCCTGTTGGCTGTATGAATAAGCATGGAATAGAAAAAACGACTCTAAAGAGCGTAATAGCTTTATTGATATTCTCGGCAGTCTTAGAAATAAGCGCAAAGAATCTGACAGATTACTTGATATTTGTCGGAATCTGGTTTGCTATGACCTTCACTTACGAGGCATACAAGTATTCCTCCAAATTTAGTTTAACTACAGAAGGTATACAGTTAACGACATTCTTTAAGAAAAACCTGATCTATTATTTTAACATAAAGGATGCTTTTATTATCGAGGGAATTTTGCAAAAGAGATTTGGCCTTTCATCCGTCTATATTGTAACACCAAGAGGTGCCATAGGCATTAGAGATACCGAAAATGGGAGAAAACTACTAAATGAGATAGAAGAGCACATTGGAAGAGAAAAAACACTATTTAAGTAGACATGTTGAATTTAAAATTGAAAATTTTGCTCATACTTTTGAAAGCTGATTAACCTATACGAAAGGGCAAATGGAGTCTCAGGATAATGAATCCATTATGTCAATGGCACTGGATGCACTTTCTCGAGAATACCCTTAAAGTGCATCAGAAATGTTTGAGAGTGGCACCCATCACTTTATAATTACAAAACTTACATTGAACCACGCCAGAGGATACTGAAGAGGATAAACGTTATAGAGAGCTGGAATCTTGAATTCAAAAAACGTGCCAGAAAGAAGATATACCAATATGGAGATAAATCATGGTTGTACAGGATCTTTTCGAAATTACAGCAAACCAAGTACTTTATCGATGATTAGTAAAGTGATTTGATTTTTAAACCTTTGTCTGGTCGCTTTAGCTAATTTATGACAAGACGTTACAGCGCCCTATTATTCAGTCCCTCTAACCGCTGCGTAACTAGAAGAACCCTATAAATAAACTGCTGTATTTTGATAGAGACCTATTTCAGGCGCAAAAATAATTTCCCAGCATAAATCTAGGACCTACTATTGAACACAACCATAGTTAGTTTATTTGCGCGGATCTCAAATCGCCTATTCAAGATGGGTTGGATTTTCAATATACGTACATCTTCTTTATATGAAGCTAGAAATCAAAAAAAACGAAAAATTATAATAAAAAAGGAAAAAAAATTAATTAAAATTCAAGATTAAAAGAGTTTTACGACAGCCATCATCATGTCCTGGGCAAGTAGGCTCACAGTTAGAATGCCTTGCGAAACTATAGTTATAGAAGAACTTGCTAATGAAGTGTCTCCCAGTTTAGTTCCGTTAGGTAAAGTAACATAGAACTTTCCCTGTATTCCGGCAAGATTCAGGTAGTGTTCAGCAAGTGGAACATTGTAAGTCTCCAAAGCCAGTCCCTTTGTAGCATTGTTATAGAAATTAGTGAACCCGGGTGATATTGGACCAATATAGTTCTGTGCAAGGTATACTTTTGAACCGTTAGAGAATGTATAATAGAACGGTGAACCGATTGCTGACTGATTTATTGAATACCATATAGCTTTCCTAAAGTCAAGTATATTTGTCGGGAATTTGTAGTTGTTCATTGAGAGGTAGAATACCGCAGGGTTTGAGCCAACATTTTTCCAATAGCTTGTTACTGGCAAGGTCTTGTAAGGGGCCACGTTCATTATTGAGCCCAAGTAAGATGAGCTAACGTCTGAAAGCTGATATGTGTTATCAAGGAAACCTGAAACTCTTCCGCTGTGATCTACGGTGTAGTCAAGCACCAATGTAGCTATATGAGCTGGTTGAGCGATAGCAGGGAAATCAGTTCCTGCCTTTGGTGCATTCTTGGCGCTATTCCAGTAAGCGTTTCCCCAGTAATTTGAAACACTCGCCAAAGTAACTGTAGAGAGGGATGCGCCCACTGATTTAATGTAATACGGCCCTGTTCCAGGCATTCCATTAACATTCGTGTAATTGTTGGAAAGAGTTGCGATTACACCATCGTGAGTATCTATGAATAACGGGTCTGCTATGTTTCCCCACCATTCGGCAGTATCTGCAAGGAAGAATGGATACGGATGGAGTGTGTTTATTGTAAGGTTAAGGGTGCTGCTATTTGTTGCGAAATCAGGAACTGCAACTACCTGGTTAGGATATTCCAATAACATGGCCTGAGTTTTGTTGCTCCATGGTGAGTAGCTCGAAAGCATTGATGCCAAGAATTTAGCAGCAAAAACAGTATTTGAAACGTTCAGATTAGAATAGTTTGTTTCATATGGCATTTTCAAGTAGGAATTGCTGGTACTGTTGTAAACTGCCCTCATATCGTGTAACCAACCCCCCGGAATCGAGTATGGAGCAGTTGAAGCAAAGGCTGTATTGTTGAAGAGTAAACCTCCATAGTTGTCAACTGAAACTCCCTGCGCCATTACTATCGTTCTGTAATATGAGAACCAAACAGTGGAGGCGTTCACTAGATCTGAATTGTTGAAATGTATTCCAGATCGGAGAGTTATATTGTAATTCTGGTAGGGGGTCCCACCGGGAGGTGTTACTGCTGGACCAGAAGCAAGGACAGGAACAGTTTGGGAATAGTTTGTTCCATTCAGTTCGTACAACTGTTGATAAGCTGCGCTAAACATTGGCCCATCCTGAACGAAAAATCCATGAGAAGGATCAAGAAAGTCCGGGGCAGCCAGCGACGAACCATCTGCGACATCGGTAAGTGAGTTTGTGCTTGGCGCTTTAATACCATTTACATCATAGCTCATATTATATGACATCATGTTATAGAAGTAGTTTTCATAAGCATTGTAGGTGAAATTATTGATATATGGCTGCACAAAAAAGTAAGTGGTCGGGTTTGGGAACCATACATAATTATACTGGTCATAGAATGTTTTATAGAGAGAGACAAACTCACTCATTTGAGCAGCTTTGTTTGGATTAAACGCCGTTGAAAGTGCAATTGAACTATTCAAAGTTGCATTACTTGCCCAAGCTTCATTCGCACCAAATTCACCGCCGTTTGAATACGAGGTCATTGGATATAACTGCTGGGCTATAGGATCAGGCCAGTCCGGTAACCATCCAAGATCGACAAACTGAGGCGTGGAACCCGGAGAACTCCACGTTCCCACCATTGTTGGCGAAACAAGCTTTATATTAACGGGTATACCTATTGCCTTATAATTACTCACTATTACTCCCAACTGATATTCCCCCAGTGCATTGAGCGGGGAGAGAGCCGTCAAATGCAAAGTTGGCAAGTTCGTTTTCACCGGGTGCGTGGCCCTGTAGGCAAAATATCCACCTACCCCAGCGGCAACAAGTACCACTACTATAATTACAACTAAAATCTTTTTTTCCATTGGTCTCATATCCAAATCTGGCTATTTTAATGTTTCGCTCAGCCCTAATTTGATAATCTTCCGCTATAAAATCAGCAATTTTGTTATCAATTATGTCTTCGTTTGACATAGTAACCCAAAAAAACATCGCATTATATTGCTATGACTATATACCATGACGGTAACACCAATCAAAAGGAAATCAAAAAATCAAAATGTGAAAAGGTTTACTACAATTCTGTTAACAAGTAGATAGTAAGAGTAGGGTTTCGAAGGTTCATAGGAAGAGTCCTTTTGCCTACTCATTTGGCATGATGAATCATTATATTAGGATTTACATCACCTTTGAGTCATCCATGAAATCGTAAAGGGAAACGTATGATCGTGCTGTCAATCTTTTCTAGTTTACGGGAATTGGAATGGATTCAATAATACTGTACAGATGTTATTCATCGCAGTCATACATAGATAAGCTCAAGTAAACGAAAGTTTTTGCAATACCAAAGAAGAATGCTACTCTTAACGGATCATTGAAGACAAAATCCACTATGAAATGGTTGGTTGAGGATACAACGAACTATCTGGAACAGTATCATCATAGAAGCAATTCTGAATCCGAATTTGTACCTGATAAAAGGATACTTGATTAGGATATAGCACAGAGCAGAGATAAGGGAATAGACAATACACTATCCCGCACCGACCTCCTGAATAATTTGCTTGACATGAGCAGGTCATAGAATATTATCCCACACTAACTAACGCCGTCCAAGATTATTTTCTTAAGAATACTCAGAAAGCTGCATCCGCATCCGGATGTACCAGAACTATTCGTAAAAAAAATTGAGGAATGATTGTGCCTGTGGCTCGTTTGTTCTTAGGAGGTGATCCATCCGCAGGTTCCCCTACGGATACCTTGTTACGACTTAACCCTCCTCACTGACATTAGATTTGAGTTTGCCCTTTCGGACATACCCTCATCAGACACCAGCTCGGATGGTTTGACGGGCGGTGTGTGCAAGGAGCAGGGGCATATTCACCGCAGGTTGTTGACCTGCGATTACTACGGAATCCAGATTCATGAGGGCGAGTTACAGCCCTCAATCCTAACTACGAACAGGTTTCGAGGTTAGCTTCCACTTTCGAGGTTGCATCTCATTGTCCTGTCCTTTGTAGCGCGCGTGTTGCCCGGGAGATTCGGGGCGTACTGACCTGCCGTCGACCCCTCCTTCCTCCAGCTTAGCGCTGGCGGTCCCCCTAAAGTGCCTTTGCCCGCTAAGGCAAGATGGCAATTAGAGATGGGGGTCTCGCTCGTTATCACACTTAAGTGAACGCCCTACGGTTTTCCGGCGTTGAATCCAATTAAACCGCACGCTCCTCCCGTTGCGGTGCTCCCCCGCCAATTCCTTTAAGTTTCAGCCTTGCGACCATACTCCCCAAGTGGCCCACTTAACACCTTCGCTCCGGCACTGCCCCCCCTCAACGGAGAGGCAACACCAAGTGGGCAGTGTTTACAGCTAAGACTACCCGGGTATCTAATCCGGTTTGCTCCCTTAGCCTTCGTTCCTCACCGTCGGACATGTTCTAGTTGAACGCCTTCGCCACTGGTTGTCCTTCCAGGATTACAGGATTTTACCCCTACCCCAGAAGTACATTCAACCTCACCCATTCCCTAGCTTCGCAGTCTCTTCAGAAGTCCTTCCGTTGAGCGGAAGGATTTATCTAAAGATTTACGAAACCGGCTACGAACGCTTTAGACTCAATAATCATGACCACCACTTGGGCTGCGGGTGTTACCGCGGCGGCTGGCACCCGTCTTACCCAGCCCTTATTCCTTGAGCTTTTTAAGCTTAAGAAAAGCCTTGACATTGTCAAGGCACTCAGGTTTCCTGTGTCGCGCTTTCGCGCATTGCACAAGTTTCGCGCCTGCTGCGCCCCGTAGGGCCTGGACTAGTGTCTCAGAGTCCATCTCCGGGCTTCCTCTCTCAAGGCCCGTACCCGTCTTCGGTTATGTGGTCCTTTACACCGCATACAGCCTGATAGGCCGCAGACCCATCCTAAGACGCCAAGGCTTTCATCATCACAGTATTCCAACATATGATGACTATGGGGAATTACCCTCAGTTTCCCGAGGCTATACCCCATCTTAGGTTAGATTGTCCGCGTGTTACTGAGCGGTTCGCCGGTGTCTTACGACCCCTTGACTCGCATGGCTTAATCGAAACCTGATAGCAGTGGCCGCCGGCAGGATCGACCGGAGTTGATCCAAAATTAATTAAATAGAATTGACGAGCCACAGTTTGCACCATTCCTCATGTCAGAAGTGAAACCCTCGTTTCACTACTCCATATTTGCCAATCATGGAACATTAGAGATCACACATGGCAAATGCCATGTCCTTCCATAGCCGTTAGATTGGAATCAACAACAACATTTCAGTGTTGGTTGACGCGTAGTCTTCTCAATAACTAGAATGTATATAACATTTTGCTGGGGTCTTTTTTAATTCCTAATATAGATATATCTAATCCAAATAAAATTCGTATTAAAATAGAAATTTTCCCGCTGAAATTTACGAATAAACTCAACTGCTTTGTGATTCCAAAAGGATCAATAGTTTTGATCTTTGTCACAGTAGAAAAAGATTATCTAGCAATACGCTTGATTGTAATCGGTATGACATTGTTTTCAAATTCCAGCATTGCGATGTCCACAGGGTCAATAAGCCCTGCAGGAATGTCTATAATAACTGGAGCCCCCATGGATATCTGCAGAGCTCTTGCGCCAATAATTCTTGCCTTTTCAAACTTTGTGTATTGCATAAAAATCAATAGAACCGAAGGGTAATGAAACAGAATATATTAAAACTTGCATTCATTGTAACTGGTCAGTCTGATGTGCTTAACAATTTCATCCCGGTTTGGCACTTCTTTTGATAATTGATGGAGTATCTTCTATGAAATTCTTACCTCTCAACCTTGATGTGTAATATACGGAGTATATCTTCGTATATATCTCAGCACCCCTCTCCGATCTCGATCCACCTGAGACCTTCCTGTAGATCACGGAAGGTCTCAGTGCCCTCTCTGCCCTGTTGTTTGTGGGGTCGACTTCGGGATCGATGACGAAACGGAAGAGCCATTCCTTCTTCCGTTTCAGAAGGTTGTCCACAAACCTTCTTGATCTCCTGTGCTCGTAATCGGAATCGAGAAGGAATACGAGCTTGTGGTATAATCTTTCAATATCGTCCATTGTGCCATAACCATTGAAAGCCTTTGCCTCCTCGAATACTGTCTGAAGCGATCTCTTTATCCTCGATCCCTCATCACCGTAGAACTGTTCGAGTTCCTTGGCGTCGCATATGATGTGTGACCAGCAGTACTGCTGATCGTTACCGTCATTTTTAGCCATGGTCTCGAATGCAGAATGCCTGTCGTGTATGTCGGTGCCATTGTGATCTCCGAGTACTTCCAGAGGTACTTCATGACCGTTTCCCTTTGATATGCGGAATATCGCCCCGCTCTTTGTAAGGAATGTCCATAAATTGTACGGATTCCCGTCAACAGACCATGAGGTCGAGTCCATGTGCCTTGAGGGCGCATCCCTTATGGCCTGTAGGAGAGATGCATACTCAGATCCAAGGGAATCCGAAAGCTGTGAGAGTATATTCTGTATCCCACCTTCTGATATCCTTATTCCGAAAATATTCAGCATGGTCGCCGCTGTATTCTCTACGCTCATCCTCATTCCTATGCGGAAATACGCGACTGTGAGCATGACCCTTAGCGAGAGTGTCGAACCTGGAAAAGCTTCCGGTATCCCGGGTTCGTATACCCTGTGGCACCTCTTGCAGTATAAACGATCTAATCGGTATTTAATAACCTCAGGCTCAATCATCGGTATGTCCTCTATGATTCTCTTCCGGGTACCCTTATGGATCAGAGAGGAGTGGCATTCAGGGCATTCATTGAGATCGAGATGTACCTTCACTCTTCTCGTTGTCTTTGGTGTTATTCTGGAAAATCCTTTATGCCCGATCTGCGCTCCCGGTTTTCTCCTCTCCGATCCTTGCTGTGTATCCCATTCCTGATGGATTGCATTTACCTCAGCTATCTCATAAGTCTTACCGTTCTTCACGCCTACATTGGCCGGGTGTCTTTTCCGATATTCGTTGAGCTCCTCCATAAGCTTCCTATTTTCTTCCCTAAGGGTCCTGTTTTCATCCTGAATCTTGTCAACGATCTTTTTCAGGTTCTCGTATGCCCTCTGAAATTTCTCGATCATCTCCTGGTCATGTGGTGTTTCTGCATACAGTATAATCATTACAAAAATATAATGTCTTCATAATATAAAGATTCTTCGGTTCATAATTCTACGTATGCAAGACGAAGAGGCACATCAGACTGAATAGTTACCATTCATTTTCAACAATTAATGAACTAATCTACATACCCATTCAAATAAGAATATTCTTCTTGAAGCAGGAGCTTTTTAGTTGATAAATGTCCGGGCTAGCACAGCAACGCTATTAACACCCCTAAACTGTCACGTGTTCTTCAACTGTTTTCCCATATTTCCTGAAGAAGTATACATAGAGTATGGGATCGAAAAGCGACACTAATCCTGCAAAGGAGAACAGCAAAACAACCGCCCCCATCGACAGGAGAAAACTTCCAAAAGTTGTAGAAACACCATAAGGAAGGCGCCTCGCAATACCTGTAAGGCTATTTCCTCTCGCTCTTTCATATGGATCCAGGATTGTCATCTGAAAATTCTGTCTTATTGGCAACGCAAGTTGATAAAGGCCGGTCCTGATCGCGTAGACATAACCTGCAACAATTGGAGGGAGGAAAGGCATTATTATGAATAAACCGGAACCAAGGCCTCTAAAAAGGCCAATCGCATATATAGCTCCAAATATTCTCTCCATCCTTGAGGCAAAAATTACACCAACACCAGCAGCAACATAAGACAGAGTAAAAATTACTGAAATAGTATAAGTCGGCAGACCTATCTGGGAAAACCAGAGAGATATTATTGGTGTTATTATTCCTAGCCCAACGCTTCCAAGAGCACCAGATAGTGCGATCTTGATTATGTTTTTACCCGAATTACGCGGCATGATTTCTCTTTTCCCGCCTGATCGTTTCTTTAGTTTTGTATCCTCAAGAAACAGAACTAGGACCAGTGAAGAAAAATTCAATAAAGCAGCAAGGAGAAAGAGGATAGTATAATAATCGGCTACATATTTTTCTAGAACAGCCGATAGGGAACTCCCACCTATGGCTGAAACTATCGAAACTATCATCAGCATGGAGTACGTCCATGTTCTTCTTTCAGATACCACTTTGTCTGCAACAAAAGCCGTCAGTATCGGTGCGATTGGGCCACCACCTGCCCCGCCACCAATTGCGCTGAACGTGATTCCAAAGATGGAAGTAAGGAAAAGTAGAGCGAAATTCCTGGTAATAAGGAACGTTATAAAAATGAATAATGGAAAAGCTGACATCAGCAATAGGGTTCTTTTTCTGCTGTATAGATCACCGAGAAAACCAGAAACTAAGACCAGCCCGGAACTAGCAATTGTGGCAATTAAGGCATATATACCTATCTCTACGACAGTGAAACCAACGTGTTTGAGAAATAGAGGAATGAGAAATGCCACATAACCGAAATAAAAGCTCCTAAGACCTCTTATTGCACCAAGAAGTGGTATTTGCCTCAACTTCTACATGTATTCTTATGTAGATTAAAAGGTTAGTTCGTATGAGGATTATAAACATAATCAAGGCACTTAAAAAGAAAACTTTGAATTGCACAATGATAACTCTCATGCCGGTTAAAAAGCATTTGGATTAAATGAGCAATTTCTAGATCGCAAACTTTACGCACATCAAATCCCTGCCTCCATGAAAACGATTAAGTCACATAATGGGAAAAAGCCCTTTCATTACATTTACAGACATAGCTGAAAGTGCTTGTTGATCTGAATAACAATGGAAGACAAGAGCTTATTCCGTTTCCGGATTCTTGTCTGTCACACTTTTAGCATGCTTCCGGACAGAGAGTACTACGAAGATTATGCTGACAACTACCCATATAACAAACGCTGCTACTCCAACCTTCAAAGCGAGACTGACCTGTAAAAAGACGCTGTAGAAAACGAATCCGAATATAAACAAAGAGACCAAGCTGGCGATTATACTTGTGATCTTCCTTTTTTCACCAAAGTTCTTCTCGACAAGAGGCAGAGAAATATTTACAAACGAATGCACGAGTATCACACCTAGAGTAGCTGCAGTCGCTGCCATAAGGAATGCATTGAAGCCGTTGAGAAAAATGATTCCGGCGGCAGCAACGAGGAAAGCCGATATTGAAACTACACCAGCGGAAACTGAGGGAGTCAACTTCTTCTCGTGTATCATGGAGAATCTTGCAGATATCATTCCTTCATTTGACATTGCGTACATAACACGTGAGGTCCCATTGGTTATGACTACTGTTCCTGTTAGAAGGCTGTTTATGAAGAGTATGGTTACAAGCAGAGCCATAATTATGCCAAGGTTACTTTGGATCAGTTGGACACCGGGCACAAGCGCTGCTGCATACGTATCCATTGAATGAATCCCATAGGCCACAGTGAATACATATGCAGTGAATACAAAAAATATACCAAGGATCACTATCGACAGGATGACAGCCAGACCAACAGTTCTGTGAGCGTTTCTCGATTCTTCACCAAGCGGTGTTGAGGCACCGAATCCAGAGAAAGCTGTGTACATAAAAAGGATTCCGAGCCCAACCCCAAGAAAACCATTTTTCGCCAGCACTGGATTGAAAACCGCCGTAGTATTTATTGAAGGATGAATTATGAGTATAGCTATTCCTGAAGCTGCAATCACTATTATCTCGATCATTGCCATAATTGTAGTGTACCTAACTGATTGCTTTATCCCAGATCTTGAAACGAGGTACCCGAAGAATATGGAAACAAAAAGTATCGGAAATGATGAATAGCTGGGGAAAGTGAAACCGAATACCGTTGAAAATATTGCAGGCACAAATACAGCTAAGCTCAGTCCCATGAAGGCAAGTGCCATTACCTGATAAAAAATGTACAGGAATCCAGTAAACAGTGCTGATGGACCTCCTAGCCCACCTCTTACGTAAGAGTAATACCCACCAGAACCTGCAATCCTGGACGACAATCTTCTGATAATGAAAGCATTCAACAAAACCACAAGAAATGCAAGAAAAGCGGTAAGAGGAAGAGCACCCAGTGCAAAGAAAGCTGCACCTGTAAAGGTGGCCACAGCTGCCCCTGCAGGTGCCGATCCGGCAATGCCCTGGAACGTAGCTTCCACGAGACCTATTGAATTTTTTCTCAATCCGACCATATGATTAAACTCCCTTTATTTTTGTAATGAATTATCAAATACATTAATGCTTGTATACATTCACTACAGTATCTAGATATACAATTTAAATTTTTCTTCTTGATCTTCAACCCTGAAGCGATGTGCGTACTTTGAAAACAAATCAAGTGGCTTCTGATCGATCTTGAATTAAACAGTCCGAGTGTGGGCATAGCCAAAATTAAAATCTTAAAATCATCTTCTGAGGACCAATGAATGAATATGTGGAGATGCATGGAAAGCACGTGATCCTTGAACCTGTTGATGGGAAACATACAGATGCTCTTGTTGATGTTTCATTAAATACAGATTTTACCTGGATGTCCAAACCGCTATTTACTAGAGAAGATATAGTAGATTACATAGAACATGCCATCGCCGGCTCGAAAAATGATTCTTCTTATGCGTTTGCTGTACGATTGATCCATTCGAATGAAATAGTGGGCATCACAGGTTACCTCACGGTGAATAGAATTCACAGAAGATTCGAGATCGGAGGAACATGGTTTCACAGGAAAGTCTGGGGGACAGTTGTGAATCCTGAGACAAAATTCCTGCTTTTGCAGCATGCATTTGAGGACTGGGGCGCAAGCAGGGTTCAGTTCGTTACTGATGAGAACAATGTACATTCAGCAAATGCTATAGAGAAACTTGGCGCTAAGTACGAAGGAACATTGAGAAATCACAAAATAAGGCTGAATGGTTTGCCACGCAATTCAAAAATATTTTCCATCGTTGACACGGAGTGGCCAACCATAAGAGAATCGTTGAAGAAACGGATTGACACTTTTCCCCAATAGTACAGATGTTTTAGTTATTCATCTTACTTTAGCTTCGTCCCCAACCTTTCTGTCAGTAATGATGGAGATGCCGTTGACACTGAGTTTAAGATCTTCATTGTCGAACGTCGCAAAAGCGTAATTCTTCTCGCTGAATTTTTTAACATGAAGTTTTGCAGCAGTCACATCCTCGATCTCTATCCTACCGTGTCCGTTATATTTGAAATCGCCGATCACTAAAGAAGAACCTGTGTCAACAATTCCATCGGGCACAAGCAAAGAAACTGTATTGCCGTCATCGGCAGCTAACAGCATACCTTGAGATTCTTCTCCTCTTAATCTTGCATGCTTCAGATTGTCGACCACAACTATGTTCTTCCCTATCAGCTCATCTTCAGAATAATGGGCTCTTAAGCCTGCAACCAGTTGTGCAATGCGATACCCCAGATCAACCTTCAAGATGTATAACTTTTGGGCATTTGGGTGTTCCCTTACTTCAGTTATCTTTCCTATTTTCAGATCAAGAAGATTTGGGTTGCTTACCTCAATGCTCAGCTTCATGAAAGGAGGTTCTGATCTGACGGGAGTGAATTTGTTGCCAACATTTCCAATGAAATCCACAGTCACGCCTTTGCTCCCGTAACTTTCAGAACCTATGATTTTTAACAGTTTATCAGATGATGAAGGTATAAACGGATAAGCCATCATACAAAGAGCCTCACCCATCAATAAAGCGTAATAAAGTTTCGATTTACATCTTTCCTTGTCAGTTTTCAAGAGAGCCCAAGGTTTCGAATCGTTCATATACGCGTTGGCGAATTTCACAAGTTCCAGCCATTCGTTCAAGGCCTTCTTTATCTGAATGGCATCCATGTGTGTTCTGTATCTTTCTAATGTTTCTCTTAAGGTTGCAAGCGCATTTAAATCATTCTGGTCCGGATTTGCAGTGTCCGCATTGATTTCTAGCGAGTTGTTGAGAACAAAACTAACTAGCCTGTGAATATAATTTCCGAATTTGTCAATTAACTCGGTATTCACTCTCGATTGCAACTCTTCTATTGAGAAATCTGTGTCCCCACTTTCAGGCAGTATTGTTGAGAGATAGTACCGGACATAGTCTTTACCCACGAACTTGAGAATTTCTTTAACCTGGAATCCAATGGATCTGCTTTTGGAGAATTTTTCACCTTTCGCTGTCAGGTATTCGTTAGCAGGAACATCATAGGGGAGGCTATATCTACCGACGCCTAAAAGCATGGCGGGCCATATTATTGTGTGAAATGGTATATTGTCTTTTCCAATGAAATAGTAGTCCCTGGAATCTGAGTCGAAGTAAAATTTCTCCCAGTAATCTGGATCGCCAATATTCTCCGAATAGATTCGGGCGCCAGTCACATAACCTATCAGGGCCTCAAACCAGACGTATATCCTCTTGTTTTCATATCCCGCAAGTGGTACCGGTACACCCCATTCAATATCTCTTGTTATAGCCCTCTCCTTAAGGCCGGATTCTATGAAGTTCCTCGTAAAGGAAAGAACATTACTTCTCCAGTATTCCTTTGATTTCAACCAATCTAGGAGATTTCCCTGAAATTTCGGGAGATCGAAAAACATCTGCTTGGATTCCCTGAACTCTGGAACGCCATCGCACACAGTACACCTCGGATTTATGAGCTCTATCGGATCGAGTGTTCGTCCGCACTTTTCGCACTGATCTCCAAGCGCCTTCTCGTAGCCACAATAAGGGCACGTACCTTCTATATACCGGTCCGGCATGAATCTGTTGCATCCAGGGCAGAAAGGAGAAACCATCATTTTTTCTGACAAAAAACCATTCTTATAAAGCTCAGTAAAGATTTCTTTCACTGTCTCCTTGTGTTCCTCCGAGGAGGTCTTCATGAAGATGTCAAAATTGATATCTAGTGACTTAAAATCCTCCAGGTGTTCCTTATAGTACTTGTCAGCGACAACTGAGGGTTCTACCTTAAGTTTGTCCGCGGCAATTGTAATTGGCGTACCGTGTTGATCGCTACCGCTTACAAACATCACCTCGTTGCCGATCATTTTCTGGTACCTGACAAATATATCCGCAGGAAGGTAGGCTCCCGCTATGTGACCCAGATGAAGCGAACTGTTTGCGTATGGAAGCGCACTATTAACCAGAATTTTCAAATATTGTTTCACCCGACCCCTGCATTGTAATGCAGGATAATTATTTCCCTCATGAAAGGGAACGTTATAAATTTCCCTTTGACTAGACTTTAATTATGGCGAATCCTGTTCCTCCGCCACCACCGTTGCTGGAAATTCCAATGATTTTCGTAATATAGGGATTTATGATTCCTTGCATTGGATTCGACGGATTCATTTTATCGAAACCCTTTGGATCTATAGATAGAGTGAGATTTATGTACACAGTCTCGTTCAAACTATCAGGGTTCGTAATGTTGTAACGGATATAGTTGCTTGTAACAGTTAATTTTGGATAATAATAAACGGGAGTCTTCGAACCATTGGTATAGATTATGTTATACGTCGCATTGTCGAACATAGATATCTCAGTGGTGTTTGTCCATGTATTCGTTGTATTGTTCAATGGCGACACGTCAAACAAATAAATCGAGGTTGAATTTGTTACAACCTTAAGTCCAATCGTTATAGTATCATTGGAGTTAAAGACTGAAGCAATTTGAGATTCCTGTGACGAGTTCACTTGTTTTCCGTTTATATCAAGCAGTGTGACATTCAAGTAACCTTTCTCCGAAAGAGATACTGTTGCAGAGGTTTTTTCTATAGTAAAATAGGTCATTCCGGCAAATACTAACAGCACAACCACAGCAATGGTCATACTAATGCTCTTTGACATCATCGTAAATCAGGACGACATCGCGGTTAGATATAAAATGCTTTTCAATTACTAAGTAGTTAGTTATTAGTTAACTATTAATACATAGTCAGTATTTCGGGACGATTACAAATGGTTCAGTATAAGTGGGTTGCATTGTCAAACACAACCATTGGCGTTTTGATGGCTTCAATCAACGGAACGATCATGTTGATTTCACTCCCTGCGATCTTCAGAGGAATTAATCTGGACCCATTTAATTCGTTTGAATATTTGCTCTGGATTCTGATGGGATATATGGTTGTTACTGCAGTTCTTCTCGTAACTGTGGGGAGACTTTCGGATATTTTTGGAAGAGTGCGTTTATTCAACTTTGGTTTTCTCATATTCACTGTAGGTTCAATATTGTTGTTCTTTACTCCGAATCTGATTCCGGCTAAGGGGGATCCAGAAGCCATGGGCCTGATCATTTTCAGGATGATTCAAGCTGTTGGAGCTGCTTTCCTGTTCGCAAATTCTGCAGCAATAATAACTGACAGTTTTCCGTCAAGTGAACGTGGAAAGGCCATGGGCATAAATCAGGTCGCGGGTCTTGCAGGATCCCTTGTAGGGCTCATACTGGGGGGTTTACTTGCCGCGATCAATTGGAGGTATGTATTTCTTGTTAGTGTACCGGTAGGGCTGCTTGGAACTGTATGGTCATATGCAAAATTAAAAGATAATGCAGTCAGGCATTCAGATCAGAAGATAGACGTACCCGGGAACGCCACTTTTGCAGGAGGCTTGACCCTGATACTGCTGGGAGTAACCTATGGCTTGATGCCTTATAATGGGTCAAGCATGGGATGGGGTAATCCATGGGTAAAGCTTTCAATGATAATTGGCGCAATCCTTCTCGTAGCTTTCATCTTTATAGAACAATATGTGGATCAGCCCATGTTCAAGATGAAACTTTTTGAAGTCAGGGCATTTTCCGCTGGAAGTTTTGCTGGCCTTCTTCAGAGTATGGCTATGGGTGGCGTAATGTTCATGCTGATAATTCTTCTACAGGGAATATGGCTTCCGCTTCATGGATATTCCTACAGTAGTGTACCTTTCTGGGCTGGAATTTACATGATACCGATGATGCTCGGGTTCGCTGTTTCGGGCCCAATAAGTGGAGCATTGTCAGATAAAATGGGAGCTCGATTTTTGACCACTCTTGGGATGATAGTTTCTGCTGTGGCTATGATGTTTCTGAGTCTTCTCCCATACGATTTCGTCTACTGGGAATTCGGAGTTACACTTTTTGTATTCGGTTCAGGTATGGGGTTATTTGCTGCACCAAACATTGCTGCTATAATGAATTCACTCCCACCGCATGATCGTGGAACCGGATCTGGGATGAGGACAACACTTCAGAACACAGGCCAAACCACAAGCATGGGAATATTCTTCACTATAGTCTTACTTGTTCTAGCTACAACAATGGCAGGATCGTTCAGATCGGCATTGACTTCTGTCGGTGCCCAGGTTCTGGTTCCAGTATTTGACAAAATCCCACCAACGTCCGCTCTATTCTCAGCGTTTCTTGGTTACAACCCGATGAAGACGATAGCATCTTCCCTGCCTCCTGCATTCCTTTCCAACATTGCACCTGGAACTCTCACTACCTTATACGGTAAGTACTGGTTCCCACACGCATTGGCACCTGCATTCATGGGTGCCCTGCGAATGTCCTTCTACGTTGGAGCTGGCATACTTGTTCTGGCTGCAATACTATCTGCCATAAGGGGGAAAAGATACGTTCACGGAGAGAATAATGAGGATGTGTTTGAAACGAACGAAGATCTCGAGAAAGAGAGCATGCCAACAGTAACTCCAAGCACCAACATAGAAACTGAGGTCCCAACCGCAGATCCTCAAATATTGACGCCAGATTCTGCTAAGAAGGAAAACCCTGATCGATCAGTTGTGAATATATATGCAAAGGATCACAATGTTACTTCTAATGATCCACCCAGTAGCATGGGCGTTGTAAAAAGGCCTCGGAATGTAAAGACCAGGACCTCTCCGCCTAGGAGCAGAAAGAAACGGAAAGTGCAGAAAGCGGACTCAAACAAAAGGAGCAACACAAAAACTGCATCCAGGGGTAAGAAATGAACACAGATCAGAGTGACGAGTTCTTGGAGATGTGGACACTTATTTCCAGAGTCACTAAAAACGTTAAAAGAATAATAAAACAAGAAACGGACAACTATGCGCTCAAGTCCTTTGAGATAAGGATACTCGGGATCCTTAAGGATCTCGGAAACGCGCCTATAAACGTGATAGCTGATGAGCTAGACGTGTCCGGTGCATGGATTACCGGGGTAGTGGCTGAGATGGAGAGCAGAGGTTACGTTACGAAGAAAAAGAGCACTAATGACAAGAGAATAGTTATGGTCTCCATTACTCAGAAAGGAAAAAGGGCTGTTGAGGAGGGGAGCAAGCTTTTCAGGCACATACTTGAAAAAACTCTCAGTGACCTAAGCGACGAGGAACTTCTGCAGATGAAAAAGATTTTGGAAAAGATAAATCGCTCGTCTGAAGAAATGAGCGCGGACTGGAATGCCCCATCTCAGACATTAAATAAACTGAAGACTATAAAAAGATGAAATTTAGGGTATTATTGCGAAATTACAAATTTTATCCTTGCAATGATCGTGTTCTTATCCAGATGCGAAAGAAAATAACCGAGACGTGGCCCTCTCTCCTTTCCGATTAGAACTCTGTAAAAGAGGGCAAAGCCGTCCTTCGGATCGTAATTCCGGCTCTTTATTGCTTCATGTAACAGGTCATGCAACGTATCTGCATCCCATGACGCACCATTGAGTCTAGAGAGGAATTCTTCAAGGAGTTTTTTCTCGCCCTCATTCAAAACTATAGGAGACGTTTCTTTCAAGACACTAAATTTTACCTCTTCTGGGGCATAATTTTGAAGCCAGTTGCTAGCTGTATTGACCATTTTATGGAATGACTCTCCAATTTTGTCTGCATCGATGCCACTCCTTTTTAGCGCGTCACGAAGACTTGACTCCTCCGGATATATCTGCAAGAGTGTTATCAGGTGCCTGAAGCTAATAAATTCTGCTTCATTTTCCGGCCTAACCCTGCTTAACTCATAAATCCTGGATGCATCAGGATTGTTGCTCTTTTCCTTCCCGAAGTACGCTTCCCTGTACTTCTCGTATTCGTCCGCAAGATTCAGGATTCCAAGACCAGGATCAAAATCTATGTGCCTCGCGGGCTGTATACGTGCTATGAGAAATCTGAGCAATTCTGGAGGAGCCGATTCAACGAGTTCTCTTGCTGGAATCGCAATGCCTGTTGAGGAATGCATGGCACCCTTCCCTTTCAGCATAATCCTTTCGTAAACAAGTGGTTTTGGAGGGTTTATACGGTATATCAGTGTTGCGATCTCTTTTCCAGTATCATAGGAACCGCCAGGCGCCCCGTGATCTTTGCCAAAAGGCTCGGCGGTAACGGAAAGAGCGTACCATTTTGCAGGCCACTCTATCCTCCAGGGAAGCTTGCCCTGATCTCTCCCTATATCTGCCGTACCGGAATAGCCGCACTTGCACGTATATTCGACGTACGGATACTTGTAGGAAACCATAGTTGTTGTATTGATTCGCCCACAGGATGCACAGATGGCGTTGTATGGGGCCCAGGAAGGTTCAAGCCCCCTGCCCGAGACATCCTTCAGAATTCTCGCTATCCTCTCACTATTATTGAGTGCTATATCAATAGCCTTCATCAGGATGCCATCCCTATAGAGCTCCGATGATCTTATGACTCTAGGATGGACATTTATAATGTCCAGAGTTTCAATGAAAGGCCTTAGAAAGTAATCGGAATAGCTTCCATTACCGTCTGGAGCTGGGATCCGGTACAACGGCATTCCAACATATCTTGAATATGATTGATCAAGGAAAGGGTATACCTTTCTCAGTGGATCCATGTCGTCGCAGAGATACAGAAGCTCCGATTTCATACCTGCATCTTCAGCAGCCTGAAAAATAAAGGCCCCTGTCAGAATCTCCCGCATGTTCCCTACGTGTATCGGCCCTGAGGGAGATATCCCGGTTGATATAATCTGATCTCCGGGATAAAGATCTTTGGTAAATGCGTCAGCCCAATGCATCGTGTTAACCTTTTTAACCTATGAGATTCGTTCTTATGAGTGACCTTACTCTCACATCGGAGACCTCATCGCCTTGCAATTTGGACGCAAGAACAACACAGAGTGATGGTTTGCCACCCTCATTTTTAACATCAAGTATTGCCCTCTTGAGAGTCTCGCCAGTGCTAACGACGTCATCAAGTATCACAACAGTTTTTCCACGTACACTCGCAAAATTACTGCTGAAGAACCCTTCCTTCCTGGACGGGTGTGGCCTGTAGACTATCAATTCCTTGTCCATGAAATAAGAGACCATGGTAGCATATGGAATACCGTTTATCGTTATCCCGAGTATAGCGTCAACTTCAAAGTTATTCCTTTTTGATTCCTCTTCTATTATATCTGTAATGACTTCTGAAACTGCACTTATCCTGTTTCCGGTGACACCGATAGATCTCCAGCCAATCTTGACATCTTTCACCTTTGTTTCTTTGAAAAACTCCTTGCTAAGCAGCCATGTCACAGTTCCAACAGAAAGATGCAGTTCCGTGGATATCTCCTTGTCCGACATGCCCTTGTTCTTCATATCAAGAGCTCTCGAATATAATTCTTCTATGCTTTTCATAATTTAATCTCCAATTTTTTCCATTTTCTTGGATCACAATATTATTCTATCATTTTAATTTTGGTATAGTTTTATCCGAATTGCCAATCTCAGCTTTTATTCTTTCTGAAATCTCATCCAGTTCATCATCAGAAGCAGAATTCCTGGCTTTCCACCCGATTTCCCTGCCACAGAATCGCGGAATCAGGTGGACATGATAATGGAAAACTCTCTGATTCGCGCAAGTGCCATTGTTCTGTCCAACGTTAATTGCATCAGCATGGAGTGCCCTTATGACTGGGAGACACAATAACTTAGATACCCTGTGAACCTCAAGATAGAGGTCATAATTAATGTCTAGTATGTTTTCAAAATGGCTTTTGGGGATTACGAGAACATGACCAGGTTCAACTGGGAATTTGTCCATAAATGCCAGCACATTCTCGTTCTCATAGATTACAAATGCATCCCTTTTCTTTATTACGTTCTGGCAAAATACACAGTCTTCACTAAGCATGACCCGTTATGATACGGCTAAATAAATTATTTCACAAAAAATATGTTTCTGGAGAAAGCTGATGAAAATAACAGTTTAGTCTCCAAGTTCTTTTATGTTCTTTTTGGAGAATAGTATCTCCTTAAGCTCTTTGTCCAATGCAGGATCATGCCTTCTCAGCCATTCTAACAACAGCACTGCATGCTCCTTCTCATCGTCACGATTATGCTCCATGACGTACTTTAAGTCGTTGTCCTTTGTAGCGTCGGATCTTTCGTCGTAAAACATCATTGCCTCTATCTCTTCAATCAGGGATTGCCTTGCCCTGCTCAGATCCTTTATTTTTTCGCTCAAATCTTCCGCTACTTCGTACCTCGGCATTTTATCACCATACATATAATTCCATATAGGTTATAAATACATATCCTAATTCATCAATATAAAAGAAATTAATAATCTAACAAAAATAGCATCATTTTTAATTAATTCTAACTTCGCATCATGACAATTCAGCTTGAATTCTGAGTACACTTTGCGAGTGATGTACATTTTCAATTGAAAAACTAGACTACACCGACTTCTCAGGTTCCGAGTTCATTGTGTAACCTTAAAATTTCCGTGCAAATAGAAAGAAGCGATAAACGCATGAGTTAAGGCGATGGGGCTGACCGGATTTGAACCGGTGGCCTCCCGGTTATCAGCCGGGTGCTCAAACCATGCTAAGCTACAGCCCCCTAGACAGATATTTATCGCGGCGAAAATCTTGCTGATTGTAATAAAGATTTCCGATCAATAAGCATCTCCGCCGTCCATTATCGGTATGTACTATTCGAATATTTCCAGACCTTTGCACACAGAACATATATCACTGGAAGATGGTTTTCCACATATTTTGCATCGTTGAAGCTCCGGTGCTCCTGATTTGGATTCCAGCATCTTCTTAAGCTTATCAGAAAAATTCATTATTGCAAATTTTGTTCCAGGGGATCGGTCTTCCAGTTCATTAATAATGCTCCTGAAAGTGTTTCTTTGGGCCTTCCCATAATAAGGGCACCAGGAAGAATCGAAATGTATTCCTTTCAATATTGCATATATTACGACTTCTTTTTCTGGGATCCTACGCAAAGGGAGGATACGTCTTGTCATTCCTTCTTTCCTTTCCCTGTGTGGTGCCATCCTCACGAACCTCTCGGCATCACCCCTTGCAACATTCATCAATATAGACTGTGAGTAGTCGTCCAAATTGAGACCAAGTGCAACATAATCAGTATTGAGTTCTGAACTTTCAAGGTCCATGAGCTGACGTCTCATTGGCCCGCATCTTGAGCACGGTATTATGTCAGGATGTTCTGAGACAATATGATCCATTGTAGTATTGAATTGATCTTTGAAAGAGATAATCGAATGCGGTACCCCCAACTCTGCTGACAATTTTACTGCATTTTCTAAGCCCGAATCCCGATAACCTTGGATTCCTTCATCAATTGTAAATGCTTTCAAAACCACATCTTTCCTGCCAACGAACATTTGTGACAGAACATAAAGAGTAACGGAACTGTCTTTACCGCCAGATATTGCAACAGAGATACTCACAGGATTATTGAAAAAATCGATTTGATCCCTTAATTCCTTCTTTACTCTTCTTTCAAAAGATTCGATGAAGTGCTTTGCACACAAATATTCTCCGCTGTACTTTGCCTCGTAAACGGCGTCATTATTGCAGCGCGTGCATTTTGTCCTCATCCTTTCTCCTTAAACTATTGCAGGAAATACCTGCCCAGAGCGGCCGATAGCAACGAGTTACATTCATTCATTTACATATCCGTATTCTATCTTTTTCCCTGCCTTTATGTAGTTGTAGATAGCCGCTCCGTTATCACTAATCATCTTAATCTTAACTAAACCCTTATTGGAGCTTTTGGCCTGAAGAATCAGGATGTTATCAACATAAAATTTCACCATTGTGTTTGGTTTTCCAACCTCGAGGTATATGATCTTGTTCTTTACGGTAACATTTGCCTCAAACCTTCTTCCTTTATCTTTCTTTTCCAACGGCTCTACATCGATTTTCATTCCATATTTTTTTTCGAGGCTGTTTACCGTTTCACCTTTCCTTCCTATCAGTCTTGGAATGTGAGTTTCATCCGTGAATATTGATAGCTTGTTTCCTTCGCCGACCTTTACTTCGACCTGGCTTGTCCCAAGCATGTTCCTTACGTCTTTGAGAATAGAATCCTCTGCTATCCTGGAAACTGGATTCTTCTTTTCACGAGACGAAATGGGGACAACGACGATCTCTTCACCGAACGTATATATCTCAAAAACTGGTTCATTTGTGTAGAAATCCTTCACTTCTATCACCGGCCTGGAAAGATCCTCTTCATTCATTCCACTTGGGACCTTCACAGAGTAAGATGTGTAATACACCTGTGCAACCTGGCCCTTATCTATGAATATGATTGTGTCGATAACCTGCGGAATCATCCCAAGTTCTATGCGTCCTATGAACCTTTGAATTGCGTCTATAGCGCGGGTCGCGTGCACGACACCAATCATTCCAACACCGGCGAGTCTCAGATCCGAGTAAACCTTAAAGTCTGATGTGACACGCATTTCATCGAAAACCGTATAATCTTCCCTCACAAGGAGGAGGATGTCACCTGTCTTCTCCATCGATCCCTCGAGACCGGTATATTGCGTTATCTCGGGTCTTACCTGAAGATCCCTGGGCCTTTCCATTGTCTTCACGATCTTTCTCTGAGAGCTAAGATAATCGGCAAAAGCCTGAACAAAGGTGCTTTTACCCTGGCCGGGGCCGCCAGCAACGAGTATCCCGTTTGCTTTATCGGAAAGTCTTGCAAGAAGTTCTGGAGTCAACTGATAGTACTCGATATCGAGTTTTTTAACGGGCCTGACAGCCGTGATTTCAAGATCATCCGAGAATGGAGGTCGAGTAATAACGATTCGAATATTTTTCAGCTGAATCACGGTAGCGCCATGGGCATCAATCTCTATAAACGAACCTTCTTCATTTCTTCCTCTCTTGACTATATGATTTGCTATATCTTCTAGTTCACTCCTTGAGACTTTATAATCATACTTTTCAAGTGTTACGTTGCCGGGGATCCCTTTTTTAGCAACTGGTTCCATTTCAGCCTTGATATGCACAGAACTGGTCATGTCATCGAAGAACTCTTCTATATTCCTGGGTTCCTTAACGAGAGGCTCAAGGTACTGAACATCTATTCCCTTTATCAGAGCGATGTCCCTTTGTATCTGATCGCCAGTAACCAGGACTGCGCCAAGTTCCGCCGCAGTATTTCGGATAATCTCGTCTATCTCCCCACTCTTTGCCCTCTTTATCTGCCACTCTGAAGGCCTTCTTCCGGATGTGTCAAGGGATATTTTCTCTTCTCTTGCCATGTTTCTCAGAGATTTTAGCTCCTGAAGAGCAGCAAAACCGGTGGAGCGCCCCTCATTGGCCTGGTGCTCCACCTCGGATATCATTGCCTCTGGAAGAATCACACGAGAACCTTGCCTTTCAGAAATAAATAATGTAAATCTGCCATCTATAATAACAGAAGTATCAGGTACGTAATCCACAGGGGTTAAGTCCATATAGTTATTTAACCGATTCGAGATTCACGATAAGTGCTCCCTACAAAAAAACAGGTAGATTGTGCCGAATGCATCTTAAGAAAAATGAGAGAATATTTTGAATCGCAAGATCTGTCGGATTCTGGTATTGCTTTCTCTGGAGGACTTGACAGTTCCATACTCCTAAAGCTTTCCGAAGGAAAACTGAATGCTTACACTCTCGGATTGAAAAGTAGTGTAGACATCAGGAACGCAGCAAGAACCTCTGTATTGCTCAACTGCACATTCAAGTCGATATACTTAGAAAACATAGATCTAAAGCATTATATAGAGATTTTGAAAACTATCGATCCTAAAATAAGCAAACTGGATTTGTCGTATGAACTCGTTCTCGCAATTCTGCTTGATCATATAGACGAGAACACGATTTTCACCGGGCAAGGTGCAGATGAGCTGTTTTACGGATACAATAAATTCCGTAGTGCCGAACAGAAGGACAACTCAGTAGAACTGAACAAGCTATACAGTGCTACATTGCCGAGAGAGAAATTGATCGCTAACTATTTTCATAAGAGTTTAAAGACCCCTTATCTTTCCGCAGGCATTTATGAGTGCCTCGGCGGTACCGTAAAAGAAGACCATATCGGGGCTGAACAGAACAAGATTATCTTGCGGCTTGTTGCAGGAAAATTGGGTATGCCTGATGAAGTGATGAATGTGCCGAAAAAAGCCGCACAGTATGGCTCTGGGATATCAAAAATTTTGCGGGACGTATCGAAGACAGAAAAAAGAATACAAACAATATAAATATAATAAAACAATAGGTATCCAAATTCAGTTACAAAACAGTGAATACATGACGTATATAGGAATAATCGGAGGAACTGGCCTCTACAACATAATGAATGAGAAGCAATCCAGGAACATAGATACACCTTTTGGTAAACCATCAGATTCTATTGACATTGGAAAAATAAATGGTGCTGAGGTTGCATTTTTGCCTAGGCATGGAAAAAATCATACTATACCACCTCACAAGGTCAATTACAAAGCTAATGTGTGGGCGATGCACGAACTCGGAGTAGAGAGGATCATTGCAGTGAACGCTGTAGGTTCCCTGAAAGAGGAACTATCACCGGGAACCGTTGTTATTCCAGATCAATTTATTGATTTTACGAAGATAAGAGAACTGACTTATTACGACGGTCCTGATGTCTATCATATCTCGGCCGCGGACCCATTTTGTCCGGACATAAACGAGAAGATGTATGAAGTTTCGAGAAAATATTCTAAGAACACCCATCTCGGTGGTACCTACATCACGATTGAAGGCCCTAGATTCTCTACCAGATCGGAATCAAAGATGTTCAGACAATTTGCCGATATAATAGGAATGACTCTAGTGCCTGAAGTGAATCTGGCAGATGAACTTTCCATGTGTTACTCGGTTCTTGCAACCGTTACAGACTTTGACGTATGGGCCGACAAACCCGTTGACGCGAAAGAAGTAACAAAGATAATGAAAGAAAATGAAGAGAATGTTTTGAAAATACTCTATGATGTTATTCCAATGATAAACAGCAAACGAACATGCAGCTGTAAAAATAGACTGGATGATGCAAAGGCATGATGATAAATGAAAATTAAATTTTTAGGCGGAGCAGAAGAAGTAGGAAGATTAGCAATAAAAGTTAATGACGGACCGGATTCGTACATGGTGGATTATGGAGTCATACCAGATAAACCACCGCAATACCCGATGCCGTTTGAACCGGTGGACCATATATTCGTGACACATGCGCATTTTGACCACGTTGGAGGGTTACCTGTCTGTTTTCAGAGCAAAACACAAAACCTTTTTGCAACGGATATGACAATTAACAGCATGATGCCCATATTGAATGATTCCCTCAAGATTATGAGACTCGAAGGCTATCCGGAAAGGTTCAACGCAGATGATATAAGCAGCATGTACGATTCGATCAGGACGGTTACTTATGGAGATAGTGTTGAAGCTGGCAACCTTGTCGGGACTGCATATTCCGCTGGACATATACCTGGATCGACGATGTGGCAGATAGAGAACCATAACAGACTTCTTGTAACCGGCGATCTATACACCCGTGATTCCAACTTGCTGACTGGCGCTAAACCGGTAAAATCCGATGTACTCATAATGGAAAGCACATACGCTGGAAAAAACCACGAAGACCGAAAAGTTGTTATTCAGCGTCTAAAAAACCGCATTAAAGAGGTCGTTGACAACGGCGGTAAGGTTCTTCTTCCTGCGTTTGCAATTGGAAGAACACAGGAACTGCTCATGATACTGTCAGATATGGATCTTAATGTGGCTGTGGATGGTATGGGAAACACGCTCAGCAACATTTACATGACAGGCCCGAATTATCTGAGGTCTATGAATGAATTTAAGCGTTCACAGGGTCGCGCAAGACAAATAAGAAGCAGGAATATGAGAAAAGGCGCTTTGGAAAACGACGTTATTGTTTCGACGTCCGGGATGCTTGATGGCGGCCCTGTCTTAGGATACATACAGGAGCTAATGAATGATGAGAAAAGTGCCATATTCATTACAGGCTATCAGGTTGAGGGGACCAACGGAAGACTTCTTCTCGATACTGGCACATTAAATATAGCTGGGGTTCCTGTCAAACCTTCAATGATGGTTGAAAAATATGACCTTTCAGCGCATGCAGGGCACGATGATCTAGTTAATTTTGTGAAAGATGTCGATCCAGACACCGTTATATTGTGCCACGGTGATCACAGGGAAGAATTGCAGGAAGATCTGTCCCAATACAATCTTCTTCTCCCCTTGAACGGACATGAATTTGAAATAAACTGATAAACAAAAATTGTACAAAACCGTTTATCATTGCGCGGTTTTTACCGCTTCAAAACCTTCATCAGTTTTCCTGAGCATGCCTGAGTAGACACCCCATTCAATAAGGATCACTTCCAGATCGTGAAGTCCAGAAGGAGAGTTGAATGTCTGAACTGCTTGTTTCTGAAGTTCATCCTGAAGCTCTTCGAGGTTGAATTCTCCTAATGCCACCGCGGTCTTAAAAGGTTCAAGTTTTATCAGTGAATTCCTTAGAATTTCCTTCCTGCTCTTTATGCCTGCCTTCAAGTATTCTTTCCCGCCGGATGTTATATTTATGTCGCCTGATTCGGCTCGTACAAGACCTAGGCGAGAGCCCGTGTAGACTATTGGCATAAGATCATCTATGTCAACTTCCATCTCCTTTTCAAGCTTGTACAGATCAGTCTTGTTGTCAAAAATTGTAGTCAGAACATAAAGAAGCCCAACAAGATCTGCGATTCTTGCGTTTGGGTCCACAACTTCCGTCATTTCAATCTAATATGTATTCCTTAATATTAGAATTTCCTATACGCACATAGGATCACAAACTGGCCACCCGTGGATTAATGATAAAGTTACATCAGGTATTAGGCAGCGAAAATACCCTCTTCCGCAACGTATCTTTTGCGTGCTAGATCCATCATTCGTCTTGTGAAAAGGATGGAATAAATTACAACAACGATTCCAAAAATGAAAGACGCCCAACCGGCTAGACCGATGTTTCCTGATGAGGTCTGAACAGATATGAATTTCATCAATCCTGTGTGGACTTCAAGTGTTTTATCGTGAATTATGTCTGGCCAGTACTCTGCGATCATGAGGCCCCCCCATGCGCTGTTTATAGTTGAGGAAATCCCGGAAATAAGATAAGGAAATGTTGCCGGCAGTACTATCCTCCGAAGCTTAGAAAAGTAACCGAGATTGAGATTTCTCATCAATTCAAAATACTCAACGGGGAGTGATTTCACGCCCATCCAGAAACTGTAGAAAATATAATAGAAAGTGCTCACAAAACCTACGGCAAGGACATAAAATTCATCGGAGAACGGACCGAGGTACTGAACAATGAAAGGGAGGGATGCCGCAAAAATGAATGGAAAGTATATAGGTACCGGGTAAGCGCTGAAGGTTTGCATTACGGGGACTCCGATTGATTCGGCTCTCTTGTTCACAGCAAGGTAATATCCAAGTGATATGGAGATCACGAAGGAAATCACGAGAATAGTTGCAACTCTGGCATAGTCATAGACCAAACCGACTAATATTTGTGGAGTGGTAGAGAGAAATTGAGTCCACTCACTCATTTTTACTGAAGAAACAATATTGAATGCAGCATACCCTATCAGTAGGAGAAGAGTGACTCCAACTGATGCCCAGGCGTACCGCCACACATTTTCAGTTCTCCTTGTCCCCTTATAATCGCTCATTCGTTGTGATGCCCTGTTTCTTGAATACCGCGCTATCCGAGATAGCGGGTTAATAGTGGATACTGCGTGGAGTCTTGAAGTCTGCCTGAAACTGAATCTTCCACGCCTCACTATTGGGGCATCGGTATCCAGAGTGTATTTTGCAACTGCCTTCTTCGCATATTCTCTCATTCCAAGCACGATAAGCACGACAACTGCGCCGAGTGTGACTAAAGAAAGAATTATTCCATCGGTGTTTGAGGAAGAAATAAAAGAGGAAAGGACTGAACCGATGCCAAAAGTCGAATATGTATGTACACCGATAGCGAAGACCTCGCTAACCGTAATGTAAAAAAAACCATCGGACACGCTGGGAAAGAGGTTGGCAGAAATCCGCGGAATTGAAAACGGGATGTATAGATACCGCATCTTGGAGAAAAAACCCATCCTGTAATTCTGTATTACCTCCTCCATTTCCTTAGGAAGTGTTTTGAATGCCTGGTACTCTGCAATCCAAATGTTCCATACAACCGCAGTGAATACGAGAAAATCTGCAGCAAGTTCAACACCCAAAACACCACCTATATGATCAACAAAGATTATGAGGACTATTGGAAAAAAGGATATGACGGGAACAGATTCGAATACCTCGATTAGAGATATGTAGATGTTCTCGAATATCCTCCCTTTTATGGCTGCATAAGCTAGTAACCACCCTATAACAATGGATAAAAGTATTAATCCGAGAACCCTCCCAGCAGTCGCAAGAACAGCGAACAGAACCAGGAGGATCGCGTTCATTTGTTCTTCCCTCCCGCAGGCGTCAGGTATCCGTAGAGACGATCAAGATACTCATTAAATATCTCACTTCTTGGATTTCTTGGCCGAGGTATATCCACTTTGAGCATTCCAACAACAGTCGCTGGGACATTGTTAAGAATATATATCCTGTCCGCGAGTTCCAGAACTTCAGTAAGATTGTGGGATACGAGCGCAACGCCTTTAAGCGGGTTTTCCGAGGAAAACAATATGTTGTAAATTTCCTGACGAAGTCCCTCTGCGGTAAGTTCGTCAAGATGAGCAAAAGGTTCGTCCATAAGGAAAACGTAAGGATCGGAAGCTAGAGCTCTTGCGATGGCTACTCTTTGCCTCATCCCTCCACTCATCTCCTTGGGATATAACTCCGCAAAGCCCTGAAGACTTACCGCCTCAAGCGCTGCGTGAGCTCTTTCTTCCAACTCATCTTCTGACAATTTCTTTGTTCTTAGAGACAGCATAACATTTTCGAGGGCGGTCATCCATGGGAAAGTTATAATAGACTGGTGTATCAGCACCAGCTCCGGCACAGGTTTCACTATTTTGTTACCCATCAAATAGATCTCTCCACTAGTCGGCTTCAAAAACCCGCCAAGGATCCTCAAAAGTGTAGATTTTCCTATACCGGACGGACCTACGATCCCAATGAATTCATTCTCGTTTATCTCCAGGTTTATGTCGTTGAAAACCGTGTACTTATTCTCATATGAAAAATGGATACGGGAAGCCTCTAGGACGTGCTTTGACGTTGTGCCGTTTATGTTCTGTTCCATATTGGGCCGGTTTGCATTCAATAGGATCAACCTCCTGCTGACCTTCATATATTTGATGAAATTCTCTGTGACAGATCCAATGTTTTATTTTACGGTACGGCCGGCACGTCATTGACTTCATTATCACCGTTTCCTATGAAGATCTTCGTTCAAACGGGTATACCTTAACCGTATTTAAATCAACGAGAGAGGCATCGAGTTCCTAGAGCTTAAGATTCGAGAACGTGAATAAGATTGCAATGAAAAAAATATATATGCAGTAAGGAGGCAAGTTGATGTAAAAGGATAAATGTATCCAATAACGATACATGATTGAAGAAAATGAAAGTACTTATCATGGGCATTGACGGTTACATAGGATGGCCTCTGGCTCTTCGTGAACTCGCAAACGGGAATGAAGTGAGTGGGGTGGACAATTTCATTACAAGGAAAAGAGTTAGGGAAGTCGGGTCCCAATCAGCACTTCCAATTCCAACATTTAAAAAGAGAATGGATTACGTTGAGGATTCCAGGGTGGGGAAAATTAGTTTTCACCGAGGAGATGCCAGTAATCCCGATTTTTTGCGAGATGTTATTATTGAAGAGAAACCAGATGCTGTCGTCCATCTGGCGGAGCAACGATCTGCTCCTTACTCAATGATAGGGCTCAAACAGGCATCGGATACGCTTAAGCAAAACATGCTTAGCACGCTTAACCTTATTTATGCAGTAAAGGAAAACGTGCCTAAGTGCCACATTCTTAAACTCGGAACCATGGGAGAGTACGGAACACCAAACATAGACATACCTGAAGGATTCTTCGAGATAGAATACAATGGGCGAAAGGACACCTTTCCTTTTCCAAAACAGGCGGGTTCTTGGTACCATTGGTCTAAAGTTCACGATTCCAACAATCTGATGTTTGCATCCAAAGTCTGGAAAATCAAGGTAACCGATGTAATGCAGGGTGTCGTGTACGGAACAAGGACCAGGGAAATTACCTCTCCTCGGCTCTTCACGAGATTTGATATAGATGAGGTCTGGGGTACCGCTCTGAACAGGTTTTGTACCCAGGCTACGATAGGACTTCCAATAACACCATACGGAAAAGGTGGGCAGACCAGAGGGTTCCTCTCATTGGAGGATAGCATCACTTGTCTGGATATTGCTCTATCTCATCCTCCGAAGGATGGCGAATACAGGGTATTTAACCAATTTGATGAACATTATTCGGTAAATGAATTAGCTGCATTGACAAAGGAACAATATGAAAAGAGTTTCTCAAAAAATGTTGAAATACTTCACGTGCCAAACCCAAGACTCGAAGCCGAGGAACATTATTATAATCCAATCCATGAGAAATTAAAGAATCTGGGTTACCGCAGATCAAAGGAACTTAAGGAGGAGCTTCTCGTTATATTGAATGATCTTTCACGCTATAAAAACAGGATAAACAAGGTTAAGGACGTGATCATGCCAAAGACAAAATGGACAGAAAGCCCGTTCAATCTGTGAGTTTTCTCGAATATGCAAGCGTGGCCCTAAGTACCTTGATATAATCTTCGGCCCTTCCAACGCTTTGCCAGTAACTTTTTGGAACAACCAAGCCCTCAATTTTAGCCTTCTGGGCAAGGATATTAATTGAAGGGGTTAGTTCCACATTTTCAGAATGATCGCGTTTCAGATAATCAAAGATTTTACCATTCAGTTTGTACACTGCGCACAAGGCAAGATTTGATTTTGGGGCTTTAGGTTTTTCAACCACAGACGACACGTAATTCTTCCCTCCTTTCTTATAAATCTCGGCAACGCCGTATCTCTCTGGATGATCCACCTTCATGAGATAGAGCGTTATTCCGGAGTGTTCACTTGACAGTGAATTTTGCATCATTTGATCGTCAAGAAGTATTCCATCTCCTGCATTTAAAATAAATTCATCATTTCCTATAAATTCACTGGCCATCAAAACTGCATTTCCGAATCCAAGTTTCCTCTCCTGACTCAATATTGAAACCGATGAAAAATTCTTTTTTAGATAATTATTTGTTGAATCATCCTGTGGATCGGTGATGACTGCAATTTCGTTGATCCCAAGGTGAGTAAGACGTGTTATTATGCAATCAATAATGGGACGAAGCACAATCCTCCTTTCCCTAATATCGTATATAGGAAGCATCTCTTTCCTGAGCTTGCCGTCAAGCCCGGATCGTATTCCAGAACCTGCAGCGGTGATAACAGCTTTCATGCTCCCGTAATGCATATCACTGGATATTTTGTTTTTGCCTATCAGCAGATGAATGTAACCAAACGATGCGAAATTTCAATTACGAAATAGGATTGTCATGCAATGGGAATTTCGTGCGAGAATCTCGGCTATCTGGTTGTCTACAGAAAGAACGGGGAAGTGATTGAACTAGATCACGAGAAGACGGTAAAGATATGTGAAAAGGCTCAAGAAGAAGGAAAAGGTCTGGATGATGTTATCAGAGAGACCATGTTCCCAGATCTTAAAACGATAAGGATGAAGTTCGGAGAAGAAAGGTAGGTTATTTTTTCACTAGTTCATACCTATTTATATAAAGTGGTCCAAATTCATCATGGTATACAGAAATGAATCCTTCCGGGACAAATATACTGTCTAACTCATCCTGCGACATTCGAATGCTCATGGGTGGTCCCATTGCGGATTCTTCCTTCTTAAATTCCGTGATTGAAATCTTCAACTTTCCTGAATGCTTCCTCTTAATTTCCTTAAGAATTGTCGCTCTGCATTCGAGATCGTGGAAACTTGTGACAAAAATTACTGCGTTGAATCCAGATACGGGGAGGCCATTACACACATCGGTGAGATACGGTTTCACGTTTTGCACTTTACTTTCTGCTATTTTTGCCTCTATGACCTTATGCGCTGCGGTGCTCACATCAACCGGATATACGATCTTGACCAGTTCACTCAACTTAAGAGAAAATACACCATCCCCGCTCCCGATGTCGACAATGACATCATCTTTTTTTGGATCAAGAGACTTAATAATCCGATCAAAATCCATAAAACTTTTTCTCATATCGTGCATCCTTTCATAATCGTGGTGCATCGTCCTCCATTTCAACCTGCAATATATCTTTTGATAACCTGTTGGAAAACGCAAACCCTGTGGGAATATTTCCTATTTTTGCAGTAAGAGCCAAAATAACACACATTATTTCGCTCTAACAAGCAATTTTAATATACTTTAATCATTAAGTTACTAATGCCTTCTTCCGGTAGATTTTTGACGATGGACGATTACGATCTGTCCAATAAAAGCGTGTATCTCAGGGTTGACGTTAACTCGCCCATAAACCCGATGACCGGTGAAATAATGGACGTGTCCAGATTTGTTTCGCATCTTGACACCCTGCGTGAACTAGCCAACTCCAAAGTGGTCATCGTCGGCCACCAAAGCAGGCCCGGTAATGAGGACTTTACGTCATTCAGGCTCCACGCTGGACAGTTGGAACGACTACTGAACCGACCAGTGAAGTACGTGGATTCATTGTTCAACTCTGAGGTTCGGAGATCGATAAGGAACATGGAAAATGGAGAAATAATCATGCTTGAGAACTCAAGATTTTTCAGTGAGGAGATAGTCATCGATCCAAGTGATATACAGGCCATGGAGTCTACTCACATTGTTCGGGAACTCGGGCCCTTGTTCGATTACTTTGTTATAGATGCATTTCCCGCAATACACCGTGCACAGACTACCCTGGTAGGTTTCAGAAGGATAAAACCTAACCTTGCAGGAAGACTTGTTGAAAGGGAAGTTACGATGCTGGACCGTTTAAGGGAGGGAAACGAACATCCCAAGGTTGCAATACTTGCTGGTTCAAAAATTAGTGACAGTATCTCGGTCAGTGAGCATTTCCTTAGCAAGTCGATAGTGGATAGCATACTCGTCGGCGGTGTCGTCGCGAATGCATTTCTCTGGGCCTCTGGTAAAAATATAGGTAAAAGGAATGAGGAACTTATCGTTAAGAATAACAAGAACCATAAGGAACTTTTAGAGAAGTGCAAAAAGCTCCTTGCAGGTTACAAAGACAAGATAATAATGCCAGTAGATTTTGTTC
The DNA here is from genome assembly GCA_026127925.1 of Thermoplasmatales archaeon. Taxonomy (NCBI): domain Archaea; kingdom Methanobacteriati; phylum Thermoplasmatota; class Thermoplasmata; order Thermoplasmatales; species Thermoplasmatales archaeon. The sequence continues at coordinate 7,648 of JAJSLM010000001.1, read as the reverse complement.
TTAACCCAAGCAATAACCTAATTGAAGCAGATGCAAAGATTCCCGACAGTGATCTTCTCGCAGATATAGGGCTTGAAACTGCATCGCTGTTCAAAGACCTAATCTCAAAATCCAAGGCAGTATTCGTAAATGGACCAATGGGTATGTACGAAATTGAAAACTATTCCTTTGGCACCCGGGAGATCCTGGAAACTGTGGCAAGCTCAAATGCACTTACGATCGCTGGAGGAGGCCATACAATCAGCGCGTTAGAAAAACTTGGTCTGAAAAGGAAATTTTCCCACGTTTCAACAGGGGGCGGAGCCCTGATAAGCTATTTATCGGGTGAACCAATGCCTGTACTTGAATCCCTAGCCGAAAGCAAGAGATTGTTTGGAGGAAAATCACATGGAAAATGATCAACGCGTTAATGTTTCAGAGGAACTAGAATACCTAAAATCCATAATCGACAGCCTTGACAACCAGATAAATTCACTTGCCAAAGCCATCGAGGAACTGGGGAGGACATTTTCCACTTTAAAAGATTCAGAAGCCGGAGAATCTAAGGAAACGCGTATTTCACTCGGTTCTGGCATTTACGTTGAAGCAAAACTTGACCTTGACAAGAAACTCATGGTTCCAATTGGGTCCGACCTCTTTATAGAAGAAGAGCCTAAAAAGACGGTAGAACGCCTGGAAAATAACATAAAAGAGCTCAGCAATTCCCTCGCTTCGTTGCAGCAGCAGAGGAAGGACGCAGAATATCGTTACAATGCTATTGTTGCCCTTGTGCAGCAGCAATCAGGTAAAAAGGCAAGGTAGAATGTTCGATAGACTTAAAAAACTGTTCAGCAGAACCTTAAAAGAGAGCGAAGAGGAATCAGCGACAGAAAAAAATCCTGACAGTAAGGAGGAACTTGCCAGCACAGAGAATATTGAAAGCCCTAAGACATCCAAGAGAGCTAAAAAACTAGCAAAAGTTCCTAAGGACGAGGACGAAGAAATTATTGAGGAAAAGAGTCAAGATATTCAGAACAGAGCGCCAGCATCTTACTCGGAGCAAGAAGAGAATGTTATCCGCAGAGATGACGTAGAGGATAAGATCAGGACGATACTTTTAGATTCTGATGTTTCTTTCGATACAACAGAAAAGATCATCGAAGATATGGATACTTTTATCAGGAAATCCAAAAAGAAGGTTTCCATGGGCAATGTAAAGACAGCGCTTCGCGAAACACTGAAAGATGTAATGTCCTCTGAGATTCCGAAATTTGACATTCTAAGTCCGGGAAAGAAACCATACATAGTACTATTTCTCGGCATAAACGGAACCGGGAAGACGACCTCCATTGCAAAGTTAGCATATTATCTTAAGAACCATGGAAAGAAAATAGTCGTATCTGCATCTGATACATTCAGGGCTGGTGCCATAGAGCAGTTGACTTACCTATGCAATATGATAGATGTTCCCCTAATAAAGAACAGTGCAGGCAGTGATCCCGCCTCGGTTGCTTTCGATGCCGTGCAGCATGCTGCTGCGAAGAATATCGACTACGTCCTCATAGATTCGGCAGGGCGGATGCAAACAAACAAGAATTTGCTCGATGAAATGAAGAAGATAAAGCGTGTTGCAAAACCAGATATAACTATTCTTGTGCTTGACGCAATGATCGGCCAGGATGCTGTTTCTCAGGCCGACACTTTCCTGAAGGAGATATCATTCGACGCGATTATACTCACAAAACTTGATACAGATGCCAAAGGAGGAGCTGTACTTACAATGTCAAACGAGATAAAGAAGCCGATAATTTTTGTTGGTATAGGGCAAGAGATGGACGATTTTATTCCCTTCACTCCAGATTGGTACCTTGATAAAATACTCCCTTGACTATTTCTCTGTATGTTAACGCAAACAGACGACTACGGAATCGTTTAACGGGATACGGGAAGGTTTTCATTTGCCTTTTATCTTCTCTTTGACGGCCTTTATAGTCCACCTGTAGGGAAAGAATACAAGTACCAGAATCGCTGCTATAGATGAGAATAAGTAAGCATATGACCCGTTTGGGACCTCATTATAGTACGGCCATTGCCCCTCGAGTCTCATAATATTCAATTTTATTAGACCAAACCAAGGAATCTGCCCCTCTGCTATTCCGACGACCTTAGAAGGTGGAACAGGAGCGGGGGATATTCCTGTATTCTGGTCGGCTGCAACGTAAGCGTTCAGGCTTGAATTGTAATAGAAACTATTTTTCGTCATAGAACCTAGGTTATGGTCTCCAACCGTTATGTATCCGTCCTCCCCCTTGAATGATCCTATGAGAACGAGAAGGTTTTTATGTGCATATCCAACATTCTTTATAAGAACATACTTGTCAGTAACTGTCATCCATGACTGATTACGGTAGTCAAGAATGTGCGGTATACTGCCGTTCCATGAGAGATAAAACATGGCTCTGTGAATAACTGTTCCTATAAACGGATCATGATAAAGAATTACGTTGCCATATTCCCCGTATGTACTGAAACCATCTGATCTTCCTTGCACGTATGTAACAACGTCCTTCATCGGATCTGGAACTTTTTTCACAATGACAATATCACCCGTGTTTATGACGCCGGGCATCCAGTTATTGGAGTGTTGCATACTTTCTGATTCGACCACGGAAACCGGAGGGAATTCGCCTGAGTAGATCGTTATCCCAACAATTATCGCAACGATCGCTATAACGATGATATACTCAACGCGAAATTTCTTCATTGAGACACGATATCAAATCATACAAATAATATAATTTCTGTTCTGGGCTTTTTGATTTTGCTTACATTAACAGACGTGAATTCTTGCGAAAGGATTCACTTAAGCGACGACATTATCTTTGAAATTTCCGAAGCTTCAAGCTCGGTCGTGATTAATGGTATGCGCTCAATATCTGCCAGTTTAATAGCAAGTTCGTCCACTCTATCAGCCTTGATATAAACTACAGCCGCCGGCTTAAGAGGATGGACTCGTATAGCGATCATAGGGCTGCGCCCCATTTTTACCTCTGTAAAGAATATTGCTCTCTGGCTTGACCATCCATAGAGTTTGCTATAATCGGAATAGGAAAAAGACAGGATTGTTCTGACACCATCAACTATAGTATAGCCCCTTATGTATCTATTAAGACCAACCGAGGAATAGTTTGTTCCCCCTATAAGCCTGATAACTCTTTCCAGTGAAACGTCATGGCTGTAATCGGTAATGTCGATGATACTGTCAGAAGGCAACCCACTGCTGTATTTTCTTATGACTGTGCCACCATTTTTCAAATCGATATTTATCAGGGCGTCGACAATCTTCCTTATGGATGATATACCAGGTGACTTTCGCCTGCCAGATTCATAATCGCTTATCACTGAAGGAGATATGTGCAGAAACTGCGAAAGTTCAAGCTGTGATACCTTGAATTCCTCTCGCCACTTTCTTATAGTCTTACCGGAGTCTTCGGCCATCGTTATCTCCCCGGCAATTTTTTCTGAAATTTCCATACAATGATAATTGATGCATGTATTATAATTTTGACGATTAGCTATACAGCGATTGACGAATGGGGGTTGGTTATTACGTTATGTAACTATATGCATCATGCCTTCAAGGGCAAATACTGCGATAAATGGCACTATTGAGGCTAAGCCAAAGTAAAGCGTAACCCTGGCAGTCATCCGGTCTAGCATACCCCATTTTATGTTCTTTCGGTTGACTGCAATCTGCGAAAGTTTTACTGCAAAAGGAATCGTAAGCATAACAGCGAGCAGAGGATAGTATGATGGTATCAGAAAATAGACAATGAGTATCAGTAAGTATGGAATCCAAAGGAGAGCGAAGTAATAATATTCGGAGTTTGTGGGGCCTATAAGACTTGCAACCGTCCTGACCCCTGCCTTCGTGTCGTCCACTATATCACGCCAGTTGTTTCCGTGAAGTATACACACCGTCAGAAGCCCGATGGAGAACGATACGAGTATAATGGGAACGTTGATTATGCCTCCCTGCAGTACGAAGCCTCCAAGGAATATCCCCGGAGCCCATGCAAGAAAAACTGCAGCATCTCCAAATGCGAATTTCTTGAAACCGATCCTTGGCAAGCTGTAAAGCAAACCTGCTATAATCCCGATTACAAGAAATGGTATTACTCTTTCCGCAGACAGAACAAGATATACGCCTATTGCAAAAGCCAAGGTAAAGAGCGCAGCCGAAAGGTATAAGGCACTCTTTTCATGAACCATCTTGTCAACAAACACCCTGGAACCGCCCAGGTACGAGAACGTATCGTTTCCGGTTTTTGCATCAAAGTACCCATTAAGAATGTTGAACGAGGCGTGTGCAGTCAAAACGCCCACAATTGACAGTATGAGAAATAGTAGATCAATCCTTAAAGCAAGCATGGATCCAACAACGATTGCTATCAGACTTTGTTGGAACGACCAGGCCCTGACCGACTTTAGAAGTGGATGTCTCTTCTCTACCAGCTGACCGAGGTCGATTTCCTCGGAGAATTTTTTCATTTCTGACCTCATGTCGGTTACCATTATCTTGTCCGGCACAAGCCTGGCAATGAATACATTACCATGTTTTACAAATACTGAATCCTCAGGTACCTTGTAAAGCAATTTTCCTCTCTCATTCACGAAATCTTTTGGTTCGCCCAGTATTTCCACTCTTCCCGTACCTTGCACAAATAGATCCAGCCTGTTGTTATCAATGGAATAACTTATATTCGGATCCTTTTCTATGTTCCTTAGAGTGAGACCAGTTTTTTCTATGAGGAAAATGAATCCATGATCCAGTGCATAGAATATCTTTGTTGTCCATAGTTTCTCCCCGTTTGTAGAAATCGTCATTGTTTTCGATTTCATTAAAAAATTTTTTACGTATTCATGCACATATGCTACATTTTGTTTCTAAATATAAACGTATAAGGAAACATATTACCTTATTCTTTTCTTCTGAAATTAAGCATCGACCTATTTTGACCTGAAATTAGTAAAATAGTTAATACGAATCAGGTACAAAGTGAATAACATAGCCAAAGGCCTAAAACTGCCATTGTATTTTACTTCGTTTGCACCTGTTATGATCGCATGGTTTTACATGCACTTTTCCAATCCATTCATTTTTGTAATGCTTGTTATTGTTGTAGTTTCAATGCAGGCTGCACTTAACCTTGCAATGGATTTCACGGATCATGAGAGTGGCAGGCGCCTCAGAAATGAGGACACACTTTTCCCGATCGGTTCCTATCTGATCGAATCCATGGGAGTCAAAGAGAAGAGCGTCAAAGCATTTTTTCTTCTCTCACTTATAGTATCCCTTGCTGCGGGTATTTCAATTGTGATTATAACTGGCAAATATATACTCCTGTTATTCGGCGTTTTTGCTGTTATAATATCACTAATGTATGCGCTTCCACCATTCAAGTTGAATTCAAGAGGAATTGGCGAGATTTCGACTTTTTTTTCATTTGGTCCTCTTTCACTTTTAGGGTCGATAGTTGCATTGTCTGGAACCCTTAATTTACAGCTAATTCTTATTTCCATTTTACTTGGATTGCTTGCATCAGCCATAAGATACCTGCATCACTTGCCTGAAGACCTTTCTTATGGGAACAGAGTAAGGTATTTCAAACCAGCGTACGCGATCATTCTTATTGCGGGCTTCATAATTAACGCGGTCTATGTCCACACGTTCCTATTTCTTTTGCCCCCTCTGGCAATTTCCATAGCGCATCTCCTTACGCTCAAGAAGAACGTTTTGCAGATTTCCAGACAGACAAACGTGATTGTTGCAATTCAGATAATAACGTCTCTCCTGCTAGCTATAAGCTTTGTTCTGTGAGAATCAAAGTTTATTATTATTGAATTGACTATACTTCTGATATTGCTTATGTGCAGAATGTTTTCGTTATATGGTGACTATAGGAACGATGTCGATGATCTCCTGAATTCACTCAGAGAAGTTTCAAGGAGGGATCCACTCAGGAATGACGAGGAGGGCCAACCGATATCACACAACGACGGGTGGGGGTACGTTGAGCTGAATTCAAAATTCATAGATTATAAAAGGTATAAATCTCCCATATTCAAGACAAAATTACCTGAATTCCGGGAACATGGATTCTTGATGGTACATGCAAGGAAGGCTGCAACTGGTGAACCGCTAGGTCTTCTCAATTCTCATCCGCACCATAAGAGTACACCTGAATACGATCTTTATCTTTGCCACAACGGGTCATACGATAAGGAAAAAGTAGCAGCACTTCTTGGAGAAGACAGGATTCGCAGCCAGACAGACAGTGAATTCTTCCTAAGCTACATCGCATCTAGAAACGGTTCAATTGAAGAAAAAATAAGAAGTGCCATAGACGCAACGGTGGAGAAGGATCTACTCAGGACAACTAACAACATAATGCTGCTTTCAGTGGACAAGGATACAGAAAGAACGAACTTGTATTATTATTCTGACAGCCGGATCCCAAGCGAATATACAACTCTCTATTATGCGGAAACTAAGAAGTGGAAAGGGGTATTTTCATCAAGCATAACCCTCTCCAAATTCTTTCCAAAGAAATTAAAGATAAAGAGAGTCCCTATGAGGACCCTTTTCGAGCTAAGATGATCCTTTTCACTAAACTATACTCTAGGCCATCTAAGAATCACGTAGGAAAAAGTCTTACGTTTGATCCTTAATATCGCCCAAATTCAGAATTTTACTATCGGCTTTATTACTCCATCTTCTTTTTTATCCATTATCTCGAAGGCTCTGGCAACCTGATCGAATTTGAAGGTATGGGTGGTCATCTTTGTTGGATCCAGGCGCTTGGTCTCGAGAATGCGCAGAAGACGTTCCATTCTTAACCTGCCACCGGTACAAAGACCTGTATTGATGGATTTTTCCGCCATTCCAAATCCCCAAGCCTCTCTCGGAATACTAACAAATTCTCCTTCGGAGTGATAACCTACATTCGAAATTGTTCCTCCTGGCATTGTAACTTTGACCGCGTTCTGGAATGTTACTTCAGCTCCTAGTGCTTCTACACTTGATTCGACACCCCTTCCATCAGTAAACTCCATGATCTTGCTTACAGTGTCCACCTTCCTGAAATCTACGATCTCGTCTGCACCAAACTGTTTTCCAAGTTCAATTCTCTTTGGAACAGTCTCAACAAGTATAATTTTCGCAGCCCCTAACATCTTTGATCCTGCTACAGCCATTAGCCCTACCGGCCCTCCGCCAAAAACCACCGTTGTTCCTCCAAGAGGTATCTTGGCATTTTCTGCTGCCATGAAGCCTGTTGACATCATGTCTGCAGCGTACACTGCCTCCTCATCCTTCACACTGTCCGGGATCTTTGCCATGTTTGCATCAGCTTCGTTAACATGGAAATATTCAGCAAGGCTCCCATCCTTTATATTTGCGTATTTCCAACCCCCTAGTGCACCGTTTGATTGTGAAGGATGGCCCATTTGAGCAGCAATAGAACCCCAGTCAGGCGTTATGGCACCAACAACTATCCTGTCACCTACCGTGACATCCTCCCCCAGCTAACGCAGGGGGCTTCCCGTTTCAGCGATCGGAGTTACCATTGCTGGCAGAGCTCCAATCTCCACGGGCGTGAATTCGGGA